>NZ_JBFAUZ010000003.1:0-231477 GCF_040679555.1 Spirillospora sp. NPDC052242 | reverse complement strand
TGTTTACTATTCCCCCCCGGGGGGGGGGGGGGGGGGCCCGGCCGCCCCCCCCCCCCCGCCCGGGGTCCGGCTACCTCGGCAGGCGGGCCGCCAGGGCCTCGATGATCCGCGGGCGCATCTCCGCCGCGCCGATGACCGCGTCGACCGAGCCGACCTCGACCGCGCGCCGGATGTCGTGCACCCGGTCGAACTCGGCGGCCACCTCGCCCAGCTTCTCCGCCCGGACCGACGCGCGCAGCTCGACCAGCTCCGCCAGCAGCGCGGCCCGCTCCGGACCGGCGGCGGACGCCGCGCGGCCCTCCAGGTCGCGCACACGCGGGTCGGCCGCGGTGCGGGCGTCCACGTCGCCCGAGAACACCACGGCGGCGGCGGGCGCGCCGCCCAGCACCGACGCGAACGAGCCCTCCAGCGCGAACACCGTCATGTTCGGGTTCAGCGCCTTCGAGAACACCACGAACGCGCCGCCGTGGTACCGCGAGATCACGCAGAACACGATGGGGCCCCGGAAGTTCACGATGGCGCGGCCGATCTCCGCCCCGTACTCCAGCTGCAGCTTCCGCAGCGACTCCGGGGACCCGTCGAAGCCCGACAGGTTCGCCAGCACCACCAGCGGCCGGTTGCCGCTCGCCGCGTTGATCGCCCGCGCCGCCTTCTTGGACGAGCGGGGGAACAGCGTGCCCGCCGTGTAGGCGTCCGGGCCGTCGGTGGGCGGGAACCCGCGCCGCGGCACCGACCGCGACTCGATGCCGAGCAGGCACACCGGCATGCCGCCGAGGTGCGCGTCCTGCACCACCGCGGTCTCCGCGTCGGCCATGCCCGCCCAGCGTTCCAGCACCGGGTGGTCCTGGTCGGACAGGGCGCGCATCACGGTTCGGATGTCGAACGGCTTCTTGCGGTCCGGGTTCGCGGTGGCGGAGAAGATCTCCCCGACGGTCGTGAAGTCGCTGCCCTCGACGGTGTGCGGGAAGTCGGAGACGTCGCGGTCGGCGGGGTCGGTCGTCTCCGCCCGCCGCGGCCCGTCCTCGCCCGGCGCGACGTACGTGTGCTCGTAGTGCGCCATCAGGACGTCCCGCGCGGACGCCAGGTCCGGCGCCCAGTACTGCGCCTGCCCGTTCGGGCCCATCACCCGGTCGTAGCCGCCGATGCCGAAGTTGTCCTCGGCCGACACGCCGCCGGAGAAGTCCAGCGACTGCTTGCCGGTCAGCACCATCGCCGAGTCGGGCGTCATCACGAGGACGCCCTTGGTGTGCATGAGCATCGTCGCCTCGGCGTTCCAGTACGGCTGCGCGCCGACGTTGATGCCCGCGACGACGACGTTGATCTCGCCGCCGTCCTGGGTGAACTCGACGATCCGCTTGAGCGCCGCCGCCACCCAGTCCATGTTCTCCGTGCCCGAGTCCATGGAGATCCGGGCGCCGGAGGACAGCGCGTACCACTCCAGCGGCACCCGCATCCGCTCCGCCAGGTCCAGCGCGGCGATCACGCGGCGGCACTCCGGTTCCGACAGCGCGCCGAGCGACTTCGTCGGGTCGCCCAGCAGCACCACCCGCTTGACGCCCTCCGGATGCAGCCGCGTGGGCGTGGTGACGACGCCCGCGACCATCGCCGCCGTGTTGCGCCCGGCGGGACGGTCGACGGGCACCAGCGCGTGCGCGTCGTCGAGGTCGTGCTCGACGAAGTCGCCGAGCATACGCGTCAGCTCGTACGGGTACACCGTGTTGCGGGCGCTCGCGCGCAGCACCTTCTGCCGGTAGCCGCCGACCGGCTCGACCGGCTCGTCGGACGGCTCCCCGACCGTCACCCGGACGCCCCCGGCCGCGTCGAACGTGATGCGCGCGGCCATCTTGCCCAGCTCGCCGGTCTCCCGGTCGCGCCGCCGCCCGATGATCAGGATCTCCTCGAGCCCGGCGCCCGCGGCCGTCGGCAGCACCCGCCCGACGATCATCTCCAGTTCCGCCTGGGTGAGGCCGATCGGCGGCCAGACGTAGACGACGATGCGGTTGGTGCCGACCCGCTTCTTCGACGGGCGCAGCTCCCGCGCGCGGCGGATCGAGTCGAGGCAGCTCGCGATCGTGTACTCGGCCATCGGCAGGGTGACCAGCCGGCCGTCCTGGTCGCGCAGCTCGGTCAGGTCCCGCACCTGCGCGAGCGCGACGAGCCGGTCGTCCGCCGGGTTCTCCTTCGCGACCGCCTGGAAGAGGTAGACCTCCTCGTCCGACGACGGCAGCCGCGTCAGGTCGAACTCGCTCAGCCGCTCCAGCTGCATCCGCTGCGCGATGTACGGGTGCAGCCCGCGGATCAGCCGCTCCTCCGCCATGCCGTCCCCGGACGGTCGGAACGTGAAGTGGTGGTGCATCACCGCGCCGCGGCTGCCCGCGACGGTGGCGGTGATGCGGCGGACCCGGTCCGGCAGCGGGTGCGCGGCGATGACCTCGTGCAGCGCGGCCGCCATCGCGTCGAAGTCGTCCGGCTGCCCCTGCCACGCCAGGTAGATGTCGGCGTCGACGTCCTCGTCGCCCGCCAGCTCCGCGAGGCCGCGCAGCGCGCCGCCCAGCGCCTCGAAGCGGACCGCCGCCGACACCAGGCGGGAGCCCGCCCGCTCGGCGACCACGAACGTGCAGCCCCCGGCGTCGCGGGTGCGGACGCCGATGAGCCCCTTGTTGCCGTAGTACCGGCGGGTCAGCACCTCCAGCATGACCGTGTTGTCCGCGTCGCCGCGGTCGAGCCGCCGCCCCAGCAGCCGCACCAGCGGCTCGGTGCTGCGCACCATCTCGGCGATCCGGTCCGCGCGGTCCGGCGCGTCCGGGGACGCGTCCAGGTGCCGCAGGTGCCGGCGGACGTCGGCGTACACGCGGGCGCGGTTGCGGCGCAGCAGCGGCTGCGCGAACCACGCGAACACCACGCCGCACGCGAGGTCGTACACCACCGGGAAGCGGACCTGCGTCGCCGCCACCAGCCGCTCCAGCGCGAGCCCGACGGTCTCGCGCATCCGCTCGTCCGGCGGCGGCTCCTGCAGCCACGCCCGCAGCAGCGCCGCGACGACCCCCGCGTCGGCGGACGCCCGCTGCTGCGCGAGGAAGACGCGGAACACCGCGGACTCCAGTTCCGCCGAGCGCTCCAGGTCGGTGACGCCGTAGTGCCCGAGCGCCTTGCCGAGCCGCTCCCGGAACCCGTCCGGCAGCCCGGCCCGCTCGACGTCGAGGCTCTGCAGGTAGGTGTGGAAGTGCTCGCGGGCGCTGTGCACGTGGCCCTCGTCGCCCCCGCCCGCCGGGCGGTTGCGGCCCAGCTCGGCGAGGTCGGCGAACACGTCGACGAGCGCCAGCTCCGCCGCCAGCGGACGGTGCCCCTCCGCGGCGGCCGCGGCGCGCGCGGCGAGGTAGTCCTGGAGCACGCGCCCCTCGTCGTGCGGGTCGACGTCGAAGCCCAGCAGCAGGCTGCGCAGGTCCTCCAGGCCGCGCGCCGCGCGCTCCCGCGCCGGGACCGTCGCGGGCGCGGCGGGCAGCTCCAGCTCGACGGCCCCGCCGACCGCGGCCTCCGCGGCCTCCGCGTCGTCCGCGAGCTGCTCCAGCCTCAGCAGCGGCGCACCGGCCTCCACCTGGCTGCCCACCGACACGACGCATTCCTTCAGCCGCGCCTTGAACGGCGCCCGCAGCACCGTCTCCATCTTCATGCTCTCCAGCACGAGGACCGGCGCGCCCGCCTCGACCTCGGCGCCGGCCTCCAGCGGCGTGGCGACGACCAGCGCGGGCGCGGGCGAGCGGACGACGCCGCCCTCGTCCCGGCTGACCCGGTGCGGCACCCCGTCCACCTCGACCAGGTGCACGGGCCCGTGCGTCCCGGTGACCAGGCGGTACCGGGCGCCGTTGACCGTGATCCGGCCCGTGTGCCGGTCGAACCGCTCCAGCTCGACGTCCGCGGCGCGGACGTCGTCGCCCGCCTCGACGCCGACGCGGAACCGGTGCGCGCCGACCCGCGCCACCCGCAGCCGGTACCCGGCGCCGCGCAGCTTCAGGTCGAGCGGCCGGCCGCTCTCGTGCCGCACCTGCGGGCGCCCGCCCGACGCCGTCGACAGCAGCCGCGCGCGCTCCGCGCGCTCCTCCTCCTCGTACACCTCGATGGCGGCGGCCACCAGCGCGACGGCCGAGTGCCGCTGCGAGACGAGCCCGCCCGCCTCCCGCACCCGGTCGATCCAGCCGGTGTCCGCGCTGCCGTCGATCACCTCGGGCCGGTGCAGCAGATCGAGGACGAAGCCCTTGTTCGTCGCGCCCCCCTCGATGATCACGGTGGTGCGCGCCATCGCCCGGCGCAGCCGGCCCAGCGCCTCGTCCCGATCCCGGCCGTAGGCGATGATCTTCGCGATCATCGAGTCGAAGTCGGCGGGGATGGTGTCGCCCTCGCCGACGCCGGTGTCCACCCGCACGCCCGGCCCCGCGGGCAGTTCCAGCCGCGCGATGCGCCCGGGGGACGGCGCGAAGTCGCGGTCCGGGTCCTCGGCGTTCAGCCGCGCCTCCACCGCGTGCCCGCGCTCCACCGGCGGCCGGCCCTCCAGCCGTCCGCCCGACGCCACGTGCAGCTGCGCCTTCACCAGGTCGAACCCGGTCGTGGCCTCGGTGATCGGGTGCTCGACCTGCAGGCGCGTGTTGACCTCCAGGAACGCGAACATCTCGTCGCCCGGGTGGTACAGGAACTCGACGGTCGCCGCCCCCCGGTACCCGACCGCGACCGCGAGCCGCTCGGCGGACGCCTTCAGCTCGGCCGCCTGCTCGGGCCGCAGCACCGGCGACGCCGACTCCTCGATGATCTTCTGGTTGCGCCGCTGCACCGAGCAGTCCCGCACACCGAGCGCCCACGCCGTCTCGCCGTCCGCGATGACCTGCACCTCGACGTGCCGCGCGCCGGTGACCAGCCGCTCCAGGAACACGACGCCGCTGCCGAACGCCCGCGCGGCCTCCTGGCCGGTGCGCTCGTAGGCGTCCACGAGCTCCGCCTCGTTCGCGATCATGCGGATGCCGCGGCCGCCGCCGCCCGCCGTCGCCTTCAGCATCAGCGGGTACCCGATCTCGGCGGCCGCCGCCACCGCGGCGTCCAGGCTCTTGACCGCGCCCCGGCTCCAGGGCGCCACCGGCACCCCGACCTCCTCGGCGAGCAGCTTCGCGCCGATCTTGTCGCCGAGCCGGCGCATGGCGTCCGCGCTCGGCCCGACGAACGTCACCCCGATCCGCTCGCACAGCTCCGCGAACGCCGGGTCCTCCGCGACGAACCCCCAGCCGACCCACGCGGCGTCCGCACCGCACTCCACCAGCGCGCGCTCCAGCACGTTCAGATCGAGGTACGGGCGCGCCGACGCGGGCCCGAGGTCGTACGCGTGGTCCGCTTCACGGACGAAACCGGCGGCACGATCGACGTCCGTGTACAGGGCGACGGTCTCGATCCGTGTCCCGGTCTCCGCGGCGATGTCCCGCACGGCATGGATGAGCCGCATCGCGGCCTCACCACGGTTGACGATGGCGACACGACTGAACACCTGACCGAACCCTCCTGTAGACCTGTGACAGACCGGCGGCGTCAGCCTCTCGTCATTCGGCCGGTAGTTCCATGTCGCCGACGACGCATGCTGCGCTGCGAGGTTTGTGGGATTCCTCCAAACGCCCCCGGGCACCAGGAGCGCTACAACGCCGGCGGACCCCCGGCGCACGACGGATAGGGCCTACCCGACCCGCGCTCCCCGGACACCTTCGCGGCCCCGGCGTGCCGCCCCGGTCGTTCACCGCCGTCCGCCGAACTCCCATGCGTGTACTTCGACGTCGGCGTACCGGTCCGCGGTCAGGACGGCCCGCGCCGCGTCCGGGTCCGGCGCCCGGACCAGCGCCGCGGTGCCCAGCCAGGCGGCGCCGTCGTCCGACAGCAGCGGCCCGTACGCGACCAGGTCGTCCTTCCGCCCGTCCGGCACGTCGAGGTCGGCGGCCTCACCGGAGCCGAGGCCGAGCACCAGGTAACGGTCCTCCCCGGCCCGGCCGCCGGGGAAGTCCCACATCGTGCGCCCCAGCAGGTTGCGCCACCTGCGCACCAGAACGTCCCGGTACGCCCCGGCCTGGTAGCAGGGCTCGTCGAACGCGAACGCCCGCACGGCCGCCGGATCCGGCAGGTCGACGATGTGCACGCTGCCGCTGAGTTCACCGTCCTCCCCGAACGTCGGCCCGCGCGCAATCAGATGCCGCTCGAACCCGTCCATGTAGGACCAGTGCTCCTCCACCATCGCGTGGCGAAGCTCCATGGACCCGGGCCGATCTCGGTGATAGCAGAAGAATTCCACCCGCCGAGTCTCCCAGCCCGCAGGGCCGGCAGTGCCCGGACGACGACGCCGTCAGCGCGCGGGCCCCCGCTTGAGCGCGTCCACCAGCCCCGCGAACCCGTCCACGGTCAGCACCAGGTGCCCGGCGTCGGGGTCCTTGGAATCCCGCACCCCGACGCCGTCCGGAAGACGCCCCAGCTCAACACACACCTTGTCGTCGCCAACGCCGCTGTAGGAGCTCTTCCGCCAGCGGAGGGTCATGCGGAAGGCTCACCACCGTGCTTGATCTCGGCGAAGATCGCAGCCAGCGCCTCGGGCGTCACGGTGATGTGCCCGGCCCCGGGGTCTTTGGAGTCTCGCAACCCCACGCCCTGCTCGAGTCGCCCCAGTTCAACGCAGACATCGTCGTTTGCCGTGCCGCTATAAGAGCTCTTACGCCACTGGACGGTCATGAGTACCTCTCCAAGTGCTGCTCGATCAGCCGGCGCGAAGCGTCCTGAGAGTCAGCTTTTGCACCGATGCGCTCGAACGTATCAGTCAGATCTTTGACTTCCTCGGCCATCTCGATCAAGCGCCCGCCCCGCTGAGCCCCCGCGTAGGCGATGTCGCGGTTCTCCAGGCCGATGAGCTGGAAGAAACCATCGCCGCCCAGGTGCTCTCCCGCCGAGAAGGGGACGATCCGCAGGATCACGTCCCATCGTTGGGCCAGTTCCAGTAGGTACATGAGCTGAGCCCTCATGACCTCGCAGCCCCCGACGCGGCGCATGAGAACGGCCTCGTCGAGCAGAGCCCAGATGCGCGGAGGCTCGTCCCGGTCCATGATCTCGTGCTTACGGGCCAGACGACCGGCCAGCACCGCCTCACGGTCCCGGACCATACTGAGCCGACCGTAAGCCCGGGTGTATTCGTCCGTCTGGAGCAGCAAGGGCACTGCCTGCCCGTGAAACACCTTGATCTCGACGGCCTGTTTTTCGTACTGACTGTATTGGCGGAACCAGTTGGGATCGTGTGCCGTACGGGCATACCAGAGGAGCAACTCGATCAGGCCGCCCGTCTCGAACTTGACGTCGAGCCGCCGCGCATAGTCGACCTGCAGCTTCGCGCGTCCGGCCTCGATGTTCGAAACACTCGACCGCGCCATCCCGATGATCTTGCCCCACTCGGAGAGCGAGAGCCCCTCCTTCTCCCGAAGGAAGCGCAGGTAGTAGGCCAGGAAGTGCCACATCGAGATCTTCGGGTCCAGCGGGTCACGAACCAAGATCGACATTTGTCCCCCGTTTTGTATTTGGCTTACAACAGACAAGCCTAGGACGAATACGTGAGCCTCGTCACAGGAATCGGAAAACGAGGCGAGGGGACGCAATGTCGATCACTGCAACCGGGGACCTGATCATTCCCCTGCTGGGGACGCCGACGGCCGTGGGGCTCGCGCGCACGCTTGCGGGCGCCCGGCTAAACAAGTGGAATTGTCATCACATTTCGGACGATGCACTTCTCATCGTCTCGGAACTCGTCACCAACGCGGTGCGGCAGACGCCGCACGAAGAGATCCGGCTTCAGGTGAGCCGGGACGCGGGCGGGATCGTCGTCGCGGTGTGGGACGCGAGCCCGGAGATCCCGCAGGCGCGGCCGCTCCCGGAGATCACTCTGGACGATCTCGACGCGGTGGACGGCTCGTTCGACGACGCCGGCGGGCGCGGGCTGCCGCTCGTCCAGGCCCTCTCGCGCTCGTGCGGCGTCACGAAAGACCCCACGGGCGGGAAATGGATCTGGGCCCGGCTCAGCCCGTAGCGGCTCGCGGTGGTCGGCCGCAGCATCCGTACTGCGGTCGACCGCAGCATGCTGTGCGGTCCACCCCATAGCAGCCGCGGCCGTCTGCTCGTAACTTGGGGGCCATGGTCAGGACGCCTCACAGAAACCGCGTCGCCACCGTCTCGCGCAATGGCTAGGGGAGGTTCCTGATGAACGAAACGACGAACGAGCAGGACGGCAAGGGTACGGGCACGGACGGGCCGCTCGTGGGTGCGATTCGCCTTCCGGACGGTTCCTGGGTGCGTGGCCGTGGCCTGCGCAACCCACCCCCGTCGGGCCCCGAACCCGCCTTCGGGCTCTACCTCGGCACCGCGAAACTCCGCGAACGTCACGAGGAGGAGTTGCGGTGGCCGCACACGTGGATCGAATGGCCCGACTTCCGGCTCCCCCGCGACCGGGACACGGCCGTCCGGGAGATCCGGGATCTGCATGAACGGGCGAGAGCGGGCGAAGCGGTGGAGGTCGCCTGCG
The DNA here is from genome assembly GCF_040679555.1 of Spirillospora sp. NPDC052242. NCBI lineage: Bacteria > Bacillati > Actinomycetota > Actinomycetes > Streptosporangiales > Thermomonosporaceae > Spirillospora > Spirillospora sp. NPDC052242. The sequence continues at coordinate 222,902 of NZ_JBFAUZ010000003.1, read as the reverse complement.
GGGGCGGCGTCGGCCGCACCGGAACGGTCGTCGCCTGCCTGGCCGTCCTGGCGGGAGTCGATCCGGCGGACGCCGTCGGCTGGGCGCGCGAGCACCACCACAAGCGCGCCGTCGAAACCCCGTGGCAGCGCCGCTGGGTCCGCAACTTCCCAGCCGGTTGAGCGTCGCCGCTCGCACCGAGTCGCGCACGTCCTCTCGACGAGCGGTGGCCGCAACCGACGCAAGCGTTCGCGGACGCCGCGCCGGTGCGGCCCCCGCCGGGCCATCGGGGACGGGCCTTCCGGGACCGCGCCGTCCGGGCTGAGCCGAGCCGTCCGAGCCGAGGCGTAGGGGCTGAGCCGAGCCGCCCGAGCCGCCCGGGAACGGGCCGCCCGGGAACGGGCCGGGCCGTCCGGGGCGGGCCGTCCGAGCCAGGCTGCCCGAGCCAGGCCGTCCGGATACATCTCTCCCGAACCTCAGGGGCGAGCCTTCCGAACCTCAGGGGCGAGGGGCCGGGACCTCAAGGGGGCGAGAAGAGGGTGTAGGCCGCCGCGGCGATGAACAGCAGCCCCACCCCGACCAGCAGCAGCATCCCGGGGTGGGGAGCGGACGACGGTCCGCCAGGCGGCGTGCGGGCGGCCCGGCGCACGGAATCGGGGTCGTAGGCGACGGTCAGCCTGTCGCCGGGCGCGGCGGCGCCTCCGCACGGCACCCGGCGGCAGGCGGACAGCTTGACCCGGGCGACGACCTTTCGGCCCGCGGCCTCGTAGCGCACCGTGCCGTAGGAGACGTACGTCGGCGGGCCGTCCTCCCGGTCGAGCCGGTACGGCGGTTCGACCCGCTCGACCACGGCCTCGGTCACGACCGCGCGGCGGGCGAACCCGTGGGCGTCCCAGTACCACCAGCACCCTCCGGCGACCGTCGCGAGCCCCAGCGCCAGCGGCACCAGTACGCCGAAGCTCCGGAGCCGGCTGCTCCACCCCACCCGCCACACGTCGCGTCGGCGAATCCGGAAAGGTTCCATGACGGCCCCTGCTAGGTCTCGCCCCACACGAACCACGACGTGATCCGGTCGGCATGACTTCGACGCGCCGCCCCCTCGGGAGGTTCGCACCCGATGCCCGACGGGGCCGTTCGGTGGGCGTGACGGCCCCGTCGGTCCACCGAACGGGACGCGTGACGGCCGGGAATCGAGCGCGCCTCGCACGCCGCGCTCGGGTTGGGAGGCCACCCAGGCCGCCGCCGGACCGGCGACATGTCACGGTGCGTCGCGAAACGATCACCGTATCGGAGGTTTGGGGTGTGTCGGGTGGGGCGTATCGGTCCGGCGGGCGGGAGGGAGCGGGAACCCGGGGGCGGAACGGGGCGTCACCTCGATCGGAGTGGTGTGCCGAACTGGACCCGGACTCGGGAAGGACACGCTCATCGATGAACGCAGGCGTGGGTGCAGGCACGGTACTGGAGGGCCGGTACGAGCTGTGCGAGCCGCTCGGCGGCGGGGGCATGGGGCAAGTCTGGCGAGGCACGGACCTGGTGGACGGGCGGCCGGTCGCCGTGAAGATCATCGGCTCGGCGCTGCTGGAGGCGGACGGCGACCGGGGCGATGTCCTGCGGCGCTTCTACCGGGAGGCCGCAGCCACCCGTCAGCTCACGCACCCGCACATCGTCGCGGTCCATCACCTGGGGGAACACGGCGGGATGCCGTTCCTGGTCCTGGAACTGCTTCACGGCCGCGATCTCCGGAGCGTCCTCGGCGGCTTTCCGCACGGTCTCCCCGTCGGGGAGGTGCTGGCGTACGGGGCGCAGGTGGCGGCGGGCCTGGCCGTGGCGCACGCGGCGGGGATCGTCCACCGCGACATCAAGCCCGCGAACCTGATGCTGGTGGACGACGGCGTCGTGAAGATCTGCGACTTCGGCATCGCCCGCGTGGCGGACGCCTCGACCGGCCTGACCCGCGGCGTCATCGGCACCGTCGCCTACATGCCGCCGGAGCAGCTCCAGGGCGGTGAGGTCGACGCGCGCTCCGACCTGTACGCGCTGGGCGCCACCCTCTTCCACCTGCTCACCGGGCGTCCCCTCTTCACCGGCAACGCGGAAGCGGTGGCCGTTCAGCACCTCACGGCCCCGCCGCCCGGCGTCCGCCGGTTCCGTCCGGACGTCCCCTCCGATGTCGAACTGTTCCTGCAGTCCCTTCTGGCCAAGCAACCGGACGAGCGGCCCCCCAACGCGACGGTGGTGGAGGACCGGCTCAGTGCGCTGAGCGACGGGTCCGCCGATCCGGATCCGCTCCTGGCCATCGCGGAGCATCGCGTCCGGAGCCTCGACGGTTCCCGGGCCCGCCTGGCCGCGGTGGTGGAGCTCGCGCCGAGGCTGGCCCGGCGCGATCCGCGCCGGGCTCTCCGGCTGCTCTCGGACTTCATGCCGGTCGAGCCGGGCGCGTGGAGATACTCGGGAATCGGGCTCAACGCGAGCGGAGGCGACCTCGCCGAGGTCACGAGGGCGCTGGCCGAGTGCGCTCCCGCGGTGGCCGAGGAGTTCGCGGAATCCCTTCGGGATCCCGACGCCTACCTGCTCGTCCGCGCGGAGATCGCGCTGGTGCTGATCCGGCAGAGCCCGCGGCGCGCCCAGCAGCTCCTCGCCGAGCTGGAGCGGCTCGCCGAGGACGACCTGCGGCGCGGCGCGCTCCGGGCCGCCGTGGCGCTCATCCTCGCCGAGCACTCCCCCGCCGAAGCCGAACGCCTCGCCCGCACCATCAAGCCCGACGACCGGGACCCGCACTGGGAACATCCCGTGTTCCGGCGGATGGTGCCGGTCATCGCCGCGCACGACGCGGCCGCCGCCGAACGCCTCGCCCGCACCCTCAGGGACCGCGACGCCGCGCTCGCGGACGTGGCGCGCGTCGTGGCCGAACGCGATCTCGACGAAGGGGAGCGGCTCGCGATGTCGGTCAAGGACCCCTTCCTCAAGCTCACGGCACTGATCGAGCACGCCCGCGCCGCCGCGCCGCGCGACTCCGGCCACGCCGAGCACACGCTCCGCGAGGCCGCGGACTTCTGCCGCTACCTCGCCGCGTACACCACCGGCGCGGCCGCTCTGAAGTCCACCTGGGACGTGCTGCCGGCGCACATGCGCGAGATCGCCGTCCTCCTCGGCGACCTGGACGCCGCGGCGGCGACGGACCTGCTCGACGAGGGAGCCCGCAACGCCGAAGCCCTCGCGTACCCCGCGCTGCGTGACCGGGCCCTCGGGGAGTTCGTCGAAGCGTTCCTGGAGCTGCGCGACATCGGTTCCGCCATCCGGTTCGCGAACACGATCAAGGCCGGCGACGCGCGGTACGTCGCCCGCCAGCGGCTCACCCGATACATGGCCGACCGGCCCGCGGAGCTGACCGAGGAAGAGTCGAAGATCCTCTACCGGATCCTCAACGAGACCCCGGCCGCCGCCCTCGCCGGAGCCGCGTGCGCCCTTCCGTGGCTGGCGGCGGCCGTGACGCTGGCATGCTTCCGCTGGTTCTCCCCCTGGGAGGTCCTCACCGTCCTGTCCGGGACGATCGCGCTCGCCGGCACCGTCGTCCTGAAGCTGCGCCACCGGGAGGTCCCGTTCCTCGTGGAGACGGTCGTCGGAGCGGCGCTCGCGGCGATCGTCCTCATGCTCGCCGCCGACGCGTTCTACATCTGGTGGGCGGTGGCCGGCGACGCCGACTGGTTCCTTCTCGGCGGAGCGCTCCTGGAGCTGGCCGCGATGGCTCCCATCGTCGTCGCGGGCAGGCTCGGCCTGTTCGACCGCACCCCGCTGCCCGCGCCACCCCGCCGCAACGAACCGCGCGCCGCCGCGCTCTGAGGCATTTGCGGACGGCCGAGGGCCAGTCGGCGGCACCGGCGGCGGCGCGGGCGGGTGCCCCCGGGTGAGCCCGGGGGCACCCGCTTCCACGTGCCGGTTCCGGTCGGATCCGTTCGGGCGGCGAATGGCGGCAAGTTGTCGAGCCCTGCTCGGTACATGCGGTCGCCATGGCGGGCCGGGTCCTGTGACCGGGGAGTGACCGGGGTGTCAGCACGCCGGGAAAGCATGGGCCGCGTCTGAGGCGAACACGAGCCCCAGACGTCCGGATGGCCACGACAACCGGACTCGTCGGCCGTAATTCGGTCGGCAGTGTCCATGAGGCCGAGGGAGGCCAGTGCATGAAGACGAAGAACAGGGCCATGGCCGGAAATCGGGCGGCGTTCACCGTCGCGACCGTCATGGCCGCCGTTGTGGCGGCGCAGGGAATCGGTGCGGGAACGGCGGCGGGGCGGGAAGTCCGCGCGCCGGAGTCGGTGACACGCGTGAACTGCGTGGTCCCGGGTCTGTCGGTGGTCTACACGGTGTGCAGCAATCCCTTCCAGGTCACGAACGGCCAGGAGGTGCACATCCGCGTGGTGGCCTCGGGCGGCAAACCAGTCGGGTTCTGCGTCGAGCCGGCGGGCGGAGGCTGGGACCACGGCTGCGTCCCGTACGCGCTGCGCCCCGGCGAGAGCGCCCGCGTCTGGCACAACAGGACCGGGGCCACGCACAACGTCCAGCTCATCGCCAACACCAACGAGCGCGTCGACGTGCGGGTGCAGGGCGACATGACGGTGCGGTAGCACCGCCCGCGTCCACTTCGATCAGCGAAAGGAAGGACGAGCATGACCACCCCGAAACTTCTGGGGGTCGGCCTCCTGGCCACGGCCGGCGGCCTGTCCATCGCCCTTTCCGCGCCCGCCGGGGCCGCGGAGACCACGCCCGCCGCGCACGCGGCGGCCTCGGCGGAAGCGGCGGCCGGGAGCGGCCCGTCCGCCGTGTCGCCCTCGGCTCGCCGGGACGTCCGCGTCCAGGTCGCGCAGTGGGCGCAGCCCTTTCTGCGTGTCCGGGACAGTCCGGGCTGGCCGGGCGGGCAGCCGGGCAACGTGATCGGCACGATGCGGCCCGGGGCCGCCGCCTCGGCCATCTGCTGGACCAAGGGCGCGGACATGACCGCCTACGGCAGAACCGGCTCGACCTGGATCAAGATCCGGCTGGGCTCGCCGCCCACCGCCTGGGTGTGGGACGGCGGGCTCAACCCCCACGCCGCCCCTCCCCCGTGCGGCGGGTGCGACCGAAGCGCCGCGGACGGCACGGCCGGCCCGGACGACTGCCAAGCCCGTGAGGAGGGCCGATGAATCTCTATCGAATCGGGGCCGGGACGGTCGCGGCGCTGGCGCTGCTGGCCGTGGTGCCGCCCTCGGCCGCGATCGCCGACTCTGCGGCCCGCGCCCGCGCGGACCGGGTCACCGTCGGCGACTGGGCCAGGCCCCTGCACATCCGGGCCGATCCGGGGGCTCCGGGCGTCCCGCCCGGCAGGATCATCGGCTCGATCATGCCGCCCGCGGAGGCGAGCGCCCTGTGCCAGATCCCCGACGGCGCGCAGATGACCGCCTGGGGCCGCACCAGGTCGGACTGGGTCAAGATCCGGTACGGCTGGGAGGGCCACGCGTGGCTGTGGGGCGGCGGCCTGAACCCCTACTCGCTCCGCGAGTGCTGAACGCCACCAGGTAGAGCCGGGCCTCGCGGCACCCCGGTGGACATCGACGGCCGGGCGGGTCCGGCCCCGGCTGGAGCCAGACCCGCCCGGCCCCAGCGCAGGTGTCGCCGACGTGGCGTGAACGGGGCGCCCGCTCAGTTCCCCGTGAAGAGCGGCAGATCCTTGTGGACGACCGTGAAGCCGCCGCGGGTGACCGGGCCGAACGGGGCGGGCGCCATGCCCTTGCCCGTCCGGGGATTCTCGATCCACTTGCCGTTCTCGTCCTGCGTGAGGTTCATGAACTCCCAGCCGTAGCCGACGCGGTCGCGGGTGCGGCCGGGCTTGTCCTTGCCGCCGTCGTAGACGCTGAACCCGAGGCGGCGGCCGATCCAGTCCGGGCCGCCCTCGCTCACCTCGTCGATCACGGCGGTCAGGGCGGCGTAGCCGGGGGCGGTCGCCAGGGAGTCGACGTGCCCGGACGCCGTGACCGTCTTGTCCAGGTCGGGCGAGTAGTGCGAGATGCGGACCGTGCCCGTCGCGTCGTTGGGGGAGCCGGGGAAGTCGCCCTCGGCGGTGGCGTAGGGGGTCGCGCGGGCGTCGAAGGCGAACGCGCGGACGTCCTGGTCCTGGTGGTACGTCCGGCGCATCTCGCCCCATCCGGTGATGCTCGCGACCTTCGGTTCCTTCTTCTCGGGACGGGCGGACGCGCTGGGGGCGACGGCCGCCGTGACGGTGAGGGCGGTGGCGGCGGCCACGGTCAGGGCGGCGACGTTGCGCAGGTTCGGCATGGTTCCCTCCGGAGTCGGTTGATCTACATCGAGATTGCTGGAGACCCCAGGTGAGGCGCCTCGCCCGTGCGGGCGGGCCGCCTCCCCCGCACGGGCGAACCGGCACGCCACCGCCGCCCTTCCTACGGAATCACGTAGGAATCACCTCGGTGAACCTCTTTCGTTCCTCACTTCTACGGAATTACGTTATTCTGGAGTCATGAAGGACGGACTGGAGGAGCGGCTCGCGCGGCTGGAGCGGCGCGTCGAACGCCTGGAGGGGCGCGACGAGCCGGCGCCGACGGCGTCCGAGCCGCTCGGCGGCGACGTCTTCTGGGCCCTGAACGAACTCAAGGTGCGGGTCGCCGAACCGGGCGCGGTGATGTTCACCGGCACCGTCGACCTGCCCACCGGCGAGCACTACGAGTGGCAGGAGGGCCGGACGGCCGACGAGCTGCTCGACACCGACTGGGGCGAGCTGGCGCCCGCCCTGGCGGCGCTGAGCCATCCCGTGCGGCTCCTGCTGCTGCAGGAGATCCTGCGCGGCGCGCGGACGGCGGCGGAACTGGCGGCGCACGAGCGGCTCGGCACCACCGGGCAGCTCTACCACCACCTGCGGGCTCTCGTCACCGCCGGATGGCTGCGCGCCGGAACGCGCGGGCGGTACTCCGTCCCGGGCGAGCGCGTCGTCCCGCTGCTGGCCGTCCTCGCCGCCGTGCACAGGTAAGGGAGGAATCCGTTGAACGGCAATGTCGTGCTCCAGCTGAGCAGGTACCAGCTGCCGCTGATCGTGGCGGGCCTGGTCCTGGTCTTCACCGAGTCGCTGCACGGCGCGACGTGGCTCGGCGTGACGGGCGCGGTGCTGATCGGCGCCGGGCTGCTCGTCTTCGTCGCGGGACTGCTGGTCAAGCCGGCGGAGCCGCCGGGCGCTCCCGTGCCGCTGCGGGCGCCCGTCCGGGGCCGCTGGGTGGCGGTGAACAGCCCCGCCGACAAGGTCCCGAGCCACGGGACGCACGAACTGGGCCAGGCCTACGCCATCGACCTCGTGCACCAGCCCGACGAGAAGGCGTCCTGGGAGGCCCTGCACATGTGGCCGCCGATGCGCCGCCCGTCCGCCTTCCCGGCGTTCGGGGAACCCGTGCTGGCCCCGGCGGACGGCGTCGTCGTCTCGGTGGGCCGCTGGCAGCGCGACCACTGGAGCCGCAACTCCTGGATCGCGTTCCCGTACCTCCTCGTCGAGGGGGTCGCGCGGGGCCTCCTGTCGATGGTGACGCTCTCCAGCGGACGGTTCGTGCTAGGCAACCACGTCGTCCTCGACCTCGGGGACGGCGTGTACGGGGTGTTCGCGCACCTGAAGCGGGGATCGGTGCGGGTCCGCAAGGGCGACCGCGTGACGGCCGGGCAGCCGCTCGGCGACTGCGGCAACTCGGGGAACTCGTCCGAGCCGCACCTGCACTTCCACCTGATGGACCGGCGGCGACCGGGGATGGCCGCCGGGCTCCCGTTCACGTTCGGCTACGAGTCCGGCGGTGCCGCGCACGAAGGCGTCCCCGCAGGCCGGCGCCCGTTCACCGTCCCGGCCGGCGACCGCCTCGACCGAGTCTCCTGACCCCTCCCCCGCCCGCGTCGCCTGTCCGTCCGAAGCCCGGGCTGGAGACCCGGGCCGGGGCCGGAGAACGCAGCGGCTGCGACACGGAGGACCGCCGGAACACGCGGGACGGCCGCGATGCACGGGAGGGCCGGAACATGGAGAAGGGTCCGGGCGGGACGCCATGGAGTCGGCCCGCCCGGACCCCGGTGCGAGCGGGTGGGAGCCGCTCGCACGTCAGGGGCGGGTCACTCGGTCCCCGGGATTTCCGGGAGTCCTTCCGTGTTGTCCCAGATCGCGCAGGTGTGGTCGGTGTAGTAGCGGGCGTCGCGCACGTTCGTCACGCCGTCCGCGTGAAGGTTCTGCACCTTGCCGATGACCGGACGGTACGCGGGCCACTCGGGCAGTCCCGCGCCGTTCGGGTCGCCGGTGGCGGCGAAACGGCTCCAGTAGCCGATCATGGTCGCGGCGAGCCGCTCCTGCGCCGGGTTCAGGTCGATCGGGCGGAGCGGGAAGTCGAACAGCAGCGGCAGTTCGGCCCCGTGGTAGGCGCCGAGTTCGAGCTCGGGCGGGGTCGCGTAGACGCTCGGGACGTTCGGCTCGGTGAACTCGTACATGTGCACCGGGACGCCGTCCTCCAGGACCTTCGCGTCGCGGCGGGCGGGGCAGGCGAACGCGGCGTTCGTCAGCGCCCGGACGATCGCCGAGTCGGGCCCGCCCTCGACGTCGGACGACGCCAGGAGGGTGCTCGCCTCGTGCAGGGTCGTCCCGATCATCATCGGGACCTTCGCGTACTCGCCCGCCGGGAACGCGTCCGCGGCGGCCTTCGGCAGGACGGGGGTGCCGGTGGTCGGCGCGAGGCTCAGGGAGAGCGACGACTCGCCCTCGGCGGGGACGGTCGCGTCGAGCAGTTCGGCGGCGGACTTGCCGCGCAGGCACTCGGCGGTGGTGCAGCCGACCTCCTGCGCGAGTTCGGTGCCCGCGGTCTCGGCGTCCGGGAGGGTGCGCGCCACGAGCTGGCAGGGGCCGCTCTGCATGACCGCGCGGTGGAACAGGCCGCGCGACGACGGCGACAGGACGTGCGAGCAGACGCTTCCGCTGCCGGCCGACTGGCCCGCGATCGTCACGTTGCCGGGGTTCCCGCCGAACGCGGCGGCGTTCGCCTTCACCCAGCGCAGCGCGGCCTGCTGGTCCTGGATCCCGAAGTTCCCGGACCCCTCGGCGGCGGGCAGTTCGGGATGCGCGAGGAACCCGAAGACGCCCAGCCGGTAGTTGATCGACACGACGACGTTCCCGGCGGCGGCGAGCCGCTGCGCGTCGTAGGTGGTGCCCGACCCGTACGCGAACGCGCCGCCGTGGATCCACACGACGACCGGGAGGTTCCCGGACGCCTGCGCGGGCGTGTAGACGTCCAGGTAGAGGCAGTCCTCGTTGGTGACCTGGTCGCGTCCCATGAACGGTGACGCGTTCTGCGCGCAGGGCCCGCCGTGCTCGGTGGCGGGGCGGACGCCGTCCCACGCGGCGGCGGCCTGCGGCGGTTTCCAGCGCAGCGGCCCGACGGGCGGGGCGGCGAAGGGGATGCCGCGGAACACCCGGCCGAGGTCGGTGGCGACTCCCTCGACCTTCCCCTTGTCGGTGGCGACGACGGGTCCGCCGCCCGCCGCGGCCTGCGTCGCCGGCGCCGCGAGGACCGCCGCGGCGACGGCGCAGGCGGCCGCGAGGCCGAGTACGCGTCGAATCATGCTTCCTCCCTGGGTCTGGGAGGCGAAGATTGCCCTCCGGCGGCCCGGACGGGTATGCGTTCGCCGCGCAATCGGGCCCCGTCGTCCGCGAACCCAGATGAGTGGCGGCGTCCCGCCCCGCGGCACCTTTTGCGGCGGAATGACCGTTCGCCGTAACGTGCGCGCAGCGGCGTGTAGCTCGACCAGCAGAGCACCGGGCTGAACACCCGGAGGGTGCAGGGGCGGAGCCTGCCACGTCGGCGACGTAATCCGGTTGCCGCCGAAACGGCGGCGACCGTACGGTTCACCATGATCAGCGTGTAGCTCAGCCAGGAGAGCACCGGGCTCGGGTCCCGGAGGGCGCGGGGGCGGAACCCGCCACGCTGGCTATGAACGAGGTGCAGGCGAACCCGGGTTACGCCGCCGGGCAGATGGCCAAGGCGTTCACGACGGCGATGACGCACGAGGACGCCGACGTGCGCCGCCGCGCGGAGGAGCGGCTGGCGCGCTGGCGGCGCGTCCTCGACGGGATGGGCGACGGCTCCCTCAACGTGGGGTCGCGGACGCCCGTCGAAGGGCTCCCCGCCTGGGTGACGCTCGAGGTGGCGCGCGGCGGGTTCGCGACGGGCGCGGCCGCGGCGGGCGGCGACCTGCTCGACTTCGAGGCGGACGCGGCGCGCCGGGCCGGGGTGCCCGCGCGGCGCGCGGAGCTGTTCCGGCACATGCTCACCGAGGACGGCGTCCGCGAGCTGCGGGCGCGCCTCGACGACGGCCGGTACGAGGTCGTCCTGCCGGAGGAGTCGGCGCTGCTCGTCGTCGCGTGGCTGCTGCGGGCGGGCGACCGGGCGGGCGCGCTGGAGGTCCTGGAGGAGATCGGCCCGTTCGCCGACCGGCTGCGGTTCGTCCCGCGGCCCGGTGCGCAGCCCGCGGACGCCTCGCTCGTGCACCGCGAGCCGGTCGGGGAGATCCGGAACCGGCTCGCCGGGCGCCGCCCGAACGCGGCGATCGAGACGATGAACGAGGCGCTCGCGGTGTGGAACCCGTTCGCCGACGCGCTGCTGGAGCACTGGCTGGAGACGGTCCGGGACGGGCGCCCGCTCGCGGTCGAGCCGGACGGCTGGCGCGGGCGCGGCGCCGCGCTGCTCGCCCGGTACGAGCGGCTGGCGGCCGAGCACACCCGCTGCACGAAGCATCGCCGGCCCAAGGAGAACGCGGCGATCCTGCGGACGTCGCTGGCGGACGTGCTCGTGGGCCGCGAGCCGTCGCGGCTGCTGCGGCACGCGATCGCGTCGATGGTCGCGCGGCGCGGGACGCCCGGATCGGCGGGGCACGCGGCGCTGCGCTCGCGGCAGGCGGCGCACGCCGCGCGGCCCTCGTACCACGCGATCGCGCAGGTCGTCCTCGCCCGGCTGGCGGACGAACCGGACGCCGCGGGCATCCCGGCGGTCGAGCCGTTCGTCGGTCCGGTGACCGCGGACGAGGCGCGCCGCACGGGCGTGCCGGAGGGCACGCGGATCCCGGACTGGCTGCGGGACACGGTCGAGACCGCGCTCGAGGCCCCGGTGACGACGCTGGTGGAGCGCGGGATCGTCCCGTCGGCGGAGGTGCTGGCGGCGCTCGTGCCGCAGCTGACCGCGGCGGCGACCTCGGAGGCGTACGCGGACCCGGCGCTGCAGCGGGTGATGGCGGCGACGTACCGGGCGTTCCGGAACCGGCGGTCGCTGCTGCTGACGGACCTGGAGAGCCAGGTCCGACTGCACGAACTGCCGTGGGCGCGGGCCGCCGAACGGCACCGCGACGCGGGCGCCACGACGCCGCGGGTGCGCGGCGTCCTGACCCGGCTCGCCGAACTCGCGCTGCAGGGCTTCCCGGGCACGATCCTGCCGAACCCGCTGATCGCGGAGCTCCGCACCCTCGCCGAACGCTCGGGCCTGGACGTCCCGTTCGTGGAGGAACTCGCCGCGGACATCTTCATGGGCCGCTTCTCCGGCAAGTTCGCGAAGGCCGCCGCGCAGGCGGGGGAACTCCTCGACGGCACCCTCTACGCCCGCTACTACGGCATCGACCACCGCGCCCTGGACGCGCAGCGGTTCGGCGACCTGTGCAAGGCCCGCTCCGGCGCGACCGGCCGCTGGTCGGTCGCCGGGAACGGGATGGTCATCGAGCAGGCGCAGATCCTGACCACGCACAACCTCGCGTCCCTCGTGCACCCGGTCGGGGCCGACCCGCTGGACGGCTGGGACGGGCTCGCGCGCCGCGCGTTCGGCACCGCGTGCCGGCTCGTCCGGAAGGTCCACGGCGACCCGCACCCGTTCGGCGCGATCAAGGACGCCGCGTACGCGTGGCGGCAGGCGGTCTTCTTCCTGTCGCTGTGCGGGCTGAAGGAGCAGGTCGCGGTGGTCGCGTGGATGCAGGACGAACTCGACCGGCAGCCCCCGGGCGTCGTGCGGCGGCTCGGCCCGGTGCTCGCCGGGCTGCGGCACGTCCTGGTCGGCGGGAGCCTCGACGACGGTTCGGCCCCGCCGAACGTCCGGCGCCTGCTCGGCTGGTCGGCAGGCGGCCACTGGATGCGCGACGCCTGACGGCACGCCCGGCCGGGGCGGTTTGTCGGACCCCGCTGGGAGTGTGGATCACGGCTGAACGGTTCGTGTTCCACCGGCGGGAGGTCGTGGTTTGGGCGTGTCTGAACGGTCGAGTTCGGTGCGGGTGGTCCCGCCCGTCCGGCCGCGCAAGCTGGCGAAGGTGCCCTTCGTCGAACTCGCGGACGGGCGCCTGCAGGGCGTCGTGTCGAGCGGGTCGGACGTCGCGCGCGTGTACGTGTCGTCGATCACGGCGGGCACGCACGGGCTGAGCTGCAGCACCAACAACAACCGCCCGTGCGGCGGGCTGCGCGGGTCGTACCCCTGCAAGCACCTGCAGTCGCTCGTCGCCGAGGCCGTCCTGCAGTACGGGCGGGAGCGGGTCGAGCGGTACCTGAAGGTCGACGCGGGCGACGACGATGATCTGGTCGGCGCGCTGAACGGGACGAAGGACCCGGCGCCCGCGGCCGTGGTGTTCAACCGGTTCCTGCGGCACCTGGCGTACCTGGAGGCGCCCGCGTCGCCGGAGCCGCTGCCCGAGATGCACTGGTTCCCGGGAGGGACGCACTGATGCGGGCGGTGGGGCTCGAGGAGCTGACCGGCGGGACGCCCGCCGGGGTCGACGACGCGCTCGACCTGGTCGACGGGTTCGACGCGGCGCTGGCGGGCGGGTTCGGCCGGCTCGGCGCCGAGCAGGCGGCGGCGCTGACCGCGCTGGCCGGGGCGCTCGCCGGGTCGCCGCTGGGCGGTCCGGCGGCCGAGGCGGTCGAGAAGATCGCCGCCGGGGCCGTCGCGGAGGCGCACCTGCTGACGCTGGCCGGGGCGCGGACGGCGCTGTTCGGCTCGGTGCACGACGCGCTGCTCGCGCGGCTGGACGGCGCCGTGGGCCGGACCCGCGCGGACGTCCCGGCCGCCGCGGGCGACGACATCGCCGCGAACCTCCTCGCCGGCTGCCGGTCCTGGCTGGCCGAACTCGCGATCGCGGGCTGGCGCGGCGTCGACCACGACCTGGTGTCGGCGGCCGACCAGTTCGTCGAGGGACTGCTGAAGGAGCCGCGGCTGCGCGGCGCGGCCGTCCTGTTGGACGGGCTCGCGGCCGAACTGCGGGCGTCGTCGCCGGTCGCGACGATGGAGACGGTCCCCGAACGCCGATGGGCCGACCTGTGGGCGCGCGGGATGCTGCTGACCCGCGCGGGCGCCGCGGCGGCGACGGCCGAACCGGTGTCGGGACGCCTGCTGGTGCTCGGGGTGGACGTGCACGAGCACGGCACGTCCGTCCAGGTGCAGGTGCACGGGGTGCTGGAGGCCGGCGGCGACGCGCGGCTGGTCCGGACGGCCGTCGCCGCGTCGAAGGTCGACACCATCACGGGGCCGCAGATGTGGCGCCTCCTCGACGCCCACCCGACCCTGCTCAAGGCGCTCGCGGAACGCCGGTGCCTCAACGTCAAGGACATGGCGCTCCGCCCGAGCGGCGACCTCATCTGGGACGACGCCCAAGCGCGCGCGGGCAAGGAGGCGGATCCCTTTGCGGTGGCACGCGTGCAACTTGCGGAGGCGGTCGCGCCGGGGGTGCCGCCGCTGGACCGGCACCCGGTGCGCATCGCCGAGCCGGTGTTCCTTGAGGGGTACGCGGTGAACGGCACGGCCCTGGAACTGGACGGACGCACGATCGAGCTCGACCTCGAACGGCTGCCCGCGTGCGGCCCCGTCACCCCCGAACTCGTGCGGGCGTCGTCGTCCTGCATCGGGCTCGTCCGCTGGGACGCCGGCACGTGGCGCCTGCAACCGCTGGCCGTCCGGGCGACGGTGAAGAAGAAGCCGGTCGAGGCGTGCACGGGCGACTGGGCGCTCGGCCCGACGGACCCCAAGGTGCTCAAGGCGTCCACCCGGACCGGCGACGCCGTCGGGGTGCTGCGCGAGCGGGCGGGACGGTTGCTGCGGAAATGAGCGACATCGAGGAGAAGCGGCGGCAGGTCCTGTACTGGCGGCTGCTGGCCCGCCTGTTCGACCCGGAGGAGCGGCCCGCGCTGGAGGCGTCGAGCGTCGCGATCGTGGACGACCTCGGTCTCCCGCCCGCCCTGCTCGACCCGGGCATCTCGGTCGACACCCTGGTCCAGCGGTTCCCGGACCTCGGCCCCGAGTTCGAGGGCCTCGCCGACCTCGCCGACGCCCCGCCCGCGCCCCACCCGACCGGCGGGACGCCCGGCGGCACGGCCCCGGAGACGCCGCGCGACGCGGCCCCGGAGACACCGCGCGACGCGACCGGCGACGCCGAGCCGCGCACCCCGGCGCCGTCCGGCACGGATGGGCCCGTCGGCCACACAGACCCAGGCGCGGAGGACGCGCTCGACGCCGCCGACGCCAACGGGGCGGGCTCGGTGCGCCGCGCGGCGCTGATGTCGAAGCTGCTGCTCAACGCGTTCGCGACCGGGTCCGGTGCGGTGTCGGCGACGCACCTCGCCGACTGGCAGAAGGACGCCGGGTGGCTGAAGTGCGCGCTCGGTGAGGAGGGCGGCCGGGAGATCTCGGGGACGCTGTCGGAGCTGGAGGGCGACCTCGTCCGGCGGATGGCGCTGCGGGAGGTGCTGGCGGATTCGCGGCTGGCGGGGCGGCTGTCGCCGAGCATGTCGCTGATCGAGCAGTTGCTGCGGGACAAGGCGAACCTGTCGGGGGTCGCGCTGGCCAACGCGAAGGCGCTGATCCGCCGGTTCGTCGACGAGGTCGCCGAGGTGCTGCGGACGCAGGTGCAGCAGACGAGCGCGGGCGTGATCGACCGGTCGGTGCCGCCGAAGCGGGTGTTCCGCAACCTCGACCTCGACCGGACGATCTGGAAGAACCTGCCGAACTGGAACCCCGAGGACGAGCGGCTCTACGTCGACAAGCTGTTCTACCGGCGCACCGCGAAGCGGACGACGCCCGCGAAGATGATCGTGGTGGTGGACCAGTCGGGGTCGATGGTCGACTCGATGGTGAACTGCACGATCCTGGCGTCGATCTTCGCGGGGCTGCCGAAGGTGGACGTGCACCTGGTGGCCTACGACACGCGGGCGCTGGATCTGACGCCGTGGGTGCACGACCCGTTCGAGGTGCTGCTGCGCACGCGGCTGGGCGGCGGCACCGACGGGCGCGTCGCGCTGGAGCTGGCGCGCCCCAAGATCACCGATCCGCGCAACACGGTCGTGGTGTGGATCTCCGACTTCTACGAGTGGGCGGGCGAGGCGATCTTCGCCCAGTTCGAGGCGGTGCACCGGTCGGGGGCGAAGTTCATCCCGGTCGGGTCGGTGAACAGCTCGGGGAGCGCGGTGGTGAACCCCTGGTTCCGGGAGCGGTTCAAGGGGCTCGGGACACCGGTGATCTCGGGCCGCGTCCAGAAGCTCGTGGCCGAACTGAAGAACTTCCTGGCCTGAGGCCAGGGCACAGACGATGAGGAGAGCGATGTCCGAGATGCTGCGCGCCCCCGCCGAGGTCAAGTACGCCGAGGAGCTCGACTACCTGGAGTCGGTCGACGACGGCCCGAAGCCGTTCGCGTGGCGGCTGTCGCCCCGGATGGTGCGGCTGTTCGTGCTCGGGTCGGAGCGGGCGGACGGCCTCGACCGGGAGATCCCGCAGAAGTGGTTCGGCGACCGCAGCTTCGTGGAGCGGAGCATCGTGACGCTGGCGTCGGACCGGGGGCTGCTGCTGATCGGCGACCCGGGCACCGGCAAGAGCTGGCTCGCGGAGCTGCTGTCGGCGGCGATCTGCCGGAACTCGACGCTGGTCGTGCAGGGCACGGCCGGCACCACCGAGGACCACATCAAGTACTCGTGGAACGTGTCCATGGTGATCGCGAAGGGGCAGTCGCGGGAGTCGATGATCCCGTCGCCGATCATGACGGCGATGGAGTCGGGCGTGATCGGCCGGTTCGAGGAGCTGACCCGCTCGACGAGCGACGTGCAGGACGCGCTGATCTCGATCCTGTCGGAGAAGTACGTGTCGATCCCCGAGCTGGACGACGACAACATCGTGTTCGCGCAGCCCGGGTTCTCGATCATCGCGACGGCGAACAGCCGGGACCGGGGCGTGAACGACCTGTCGTCCGCGCTGAAGCGGCGGTTCAACTTCGTCCGGATCCCGGTGGTGACGAACAAGAAGAGCGAGGCGGAGATCGTCCGGTTCCGGACGGCGGAGCTGCTGCGCCGCCACGAGATCGACCTGGAGGTGCCGCCGACGCTGCTGGACGTCCTGCTGCAGAGCTTCTCGGACCTGCGGGCCGCCGCCGAGTCGGCGACCAGCGACGACGAGAAGCTGGAGTCGGCGCTGTCGACGGCCGAGCAGATCGGCGTCCTGGAGGACGCGATCCTGCACAGCCAGTTCTTCGGCGACCGGACGCTGAAGGCGGAGACGCTCGGCAGCTCGCTCGTCGGGTCGCTGGCCCGCCGCGCCCCGGAGGACCTGGCGATCCTCAACAAGTTCTGGCACGGGGTCGTCGAGCCGCGCGGCAAGGACGACGGCACGTGGCGGGGCTTCCTGGAGGGCGGCCGCGACACGATCGCGACGCTCTCATGAGCGGGACCGCCACGAAGGCCACGGCCACGGGGGTGTTCGATCCGCTCCGCGAGCAGCTCCTCGACGCGGCCCGCGCGTTCGGCGGCGACTCCGGCGAGGACGGGGTCGCAAGGCTGCTCGCGGCGATGGTCGACGACGTGGACCGGGCGCTCCGGGAGGAACTGGAGATCTTCCCGGTGTGCCACCACTCGCCCGCGTCGGCGCTGGCGATGGCGCGGCGGCTGCGGGAGAAGCGGCCGAAGGTCGTCTACCTGGAGCTGTGCGAGGACTTCGCGCCGCTGCTGGCGGAGCTGAAGAACTGCCGGCTGCCGGTGGCGCTGCAGTCGTTCGCGAACGAGCTGGACGGGTTCCCGAAGAAGTGGGCGCCGCTGAGCGTGATCGCGCCGATCACCGAGGCGTCCGCCGAGTACCAGGCGATCGCGTACGCGCAGGAGACCGCCGGGGTCGAGCTGGTGCTGGTCGACCGGTCCACCGACCACGTCTACCAGTGGGACCCGCCCGAGCCCGACGGCCCCGCCGAACCGGGCGTCCCGGACGGTTCCGGCGACGAGGACGCGCTGCACGGCGACGCCGTCGGCGTCGAGATCGGCGGCTTGCGGCCCGGGTTCGCCGAACTGGAGGAGCATCTGCTGCACCACGGGAAGGTGCGGCACTGGTCGGAATGGTGGGACCAGTACGTCGAGCAGCCGCTCGTGGGCGCCGACTACGCGACGTACCGGCAGGTCATGACGCTGATCGGCAGCCTGTTCCGGCGGCTGGACCCGAACGCCCGCGACCGGGAGCGGAACGAGCGCCGTGAGCGGTTCATGTGGACGCGGATGCGCGAGCACATCGCCGCGACGGGCGCCGACCCGGCCGACTGCCTGTACGTGTGCGGCGCGGCGCACGCCGTCAGCCGGGTCGACCAGTTCGGGCTGCGCCCGGAGGCGGCGGAGCCGTTCGAGATCCCGCCGCGCACCGGCACGAAGTGGCGGTACGGGCTGATCCCGTCGAGCCATTCGGCGATCGAGGCGCAGTTCGGGCTGGCGTCGGGGTCGGTGTCGATCGCGGCGGCGACGTTCGCGAAGGCCGTCAAGCGCGGCGGGGTGACCCCGTTCCGGCTGAAGGGGCAGCGGAGCGCCGCCGCCGGGCGGAAGAAGGCCCCGGCGCCCGCCGCCCCGGCGGGCGCGGAGGTCGCCGACCGGCTGTCGGGGTTCCTGGCCCGGCCGCCCGCCCTCGACCCGCTGGACGAGTCGGAGCTGCTCGGCTGGTGCGTCGACATCGTCGGGCTCGCGCGCCGCAACGGGTACCTGGCGTCCACCGCCGACGCGATCGCCGTGTTCGAGACGTCCGTCCTGCTCGCGGGGATGCGGGGCCGGACCCGCCCGACCCCGTACGACTTCCAGGACGCCGCCGTCACCTGCATCGAGAAGGACCGGGTGCCGGGGCGCCGGGACGTGGCGCGGCTGTGCGAGATCCTGCTCGGCGGCGACCGGGTCGGGCAGGTCGGGTACGAGTCGCTGCCGCCGCTGGCCCGCGACGTCCTCGACCGGCTGGAGCCGCTGGGCCTCGACCTCGGCAAGCGGACGGTGCAGCGGGCGCTGCTGAACCTCGACGCCGACCCGGACCTGCGCCCGTGCTCCGACCTGCTGTGGGTGCTGCGGCGGCTGCTGCCCGACGACGCCGTCCGCCCGATCATGGGCGCGCGGGAGCTGGGCGAACGGTCCATCCAGGAGAGCTGGGACCTGGCGATCGGCCGCAACCAGCGGTCGCTCGTCGAGCTCGGCTACGAGGGCGTCACCGCCGAGCAGGTCCTCGAACGCCGCCTGCGGCGCGCCGTGTACGACCCGAAGGCGACGGCGGCCGCGGCGCTGCGCGCGGTCGAGGACGCCGTCGTCTACCTGGGCGCGCACCGGTTCGCGGACGAACTGGGCGCGCGGGCCGTCGAGCTGCTCGCCGCCGAGCGGACCGTGGACGACGCGCCCGAGGTGCTGCGCCGGATCCGGCGGCTCCTCGCGCACTACCGCGCGACCGAGCCGGAGCTGCCGCAGTGGTGCCGCGAGTTCGTCACCGCCGGGTACACGCACTACTGCACGCTGCTGCCGACCGCGTTCGTGGACGAGCACTCGGGCGTCCGGCAGGTCGCGGCGATGCTCGGGTTCCTGCTCGGGATGGAGAGCCTCGCGCTGTCGCTCGGCTGCGACCGGGCGCAGCTCGAACTGGCGGTGCGGCAGTCGCATCCGGAGGCGCCCGCGAAGGTCGCGCTGCTGTGGGCGGCGAAGTCGCAGCTCGGCCTGATGCCGCTGGCGGACGTCCGGGCCCGGTGCGACGAACTGCTCGCGTCGCCCCTGTCGATCCCGTCGTTCCCGCACTACCTGAGCGGTTTCGTGCAGGCGCTCGATCCCGCGCCCGCGCTGGCGCCGCTCGTCGTCGAGGTCCTGTCGAAGGCGTTCGGGCGGCTCCCGGACCGGGTGCTGCTGCCCTGGCTGCCGAAGCTGATCACGACGTTGAAGGACCACGCGCGGGAGATGGTGCCCGTGCTCGTCCACGAGGCGTCCCGCACGTTCCCGGGTTCCCTCCCGGCCCTGGACGCGTGGACGCCCCCGTGGTCGGGCCCGGCGGCGGCCCCGGCGGCGATCGCCGCACCGTCCGCCGCGTCCGGTCCGGTGACGGACCTGCTGGCGGGGCACCCGGCGGCCCCCGAGGCCGTCGCCGCGCTGCTGGGCCACCCGGTGGAGTGGCACTCGGCCCCGGCCGCCGCCGCCGGCGAGGCCGCGGCCCTGGTGGCGCGGCACCCCGAGGCACCCGAGGCGGTCGCGGCACTGCTCGTCCGGTGACCGCGCGTCATGCGGCCCCGCCCCCGGCCCGGGGGCGGGGCCGCGGAGCCGTACGCGGCGTTCCTCGTTCCGCGATGGCTCGACGGGACGGGTCCGGGTCGTCCGCTCCGTCGCCGTCGGGGGTGAGCGGCCGGTTCGTTACCGGATCGGTATGCGGTGGATCTTGGACGGTGCGTGACGCGGTGCAGGCGGGCGCTAGGTGCTTGCGCGCGCGCAAGCGACCGTGACCGGGGCCCGTGCGCTGCGTCAGAGTGTGTGTCGTGCGAGCGGAACGCCAGGTCGCCCGCAGTGTTCCACGCCCATGCCGAGACTCCCACCAGGTCATGGAACATGATGTTCGCTTACAGCCCGACACGGAGACGTGAATCCGTCGCTGCCATGAACTCCACCGACACGTGGTCCGGGACGCCGGTGCTCGTCCCGGTCTCCGCACCCGCACTGGAACTCTCCGCCCCAGCCGCCCGCACCAACGGCTCGTCCGGCCGGCTGATCGGGGAGATCGACCTCGCCGCCACGCCGCCCGCCGTGCGGCTCGCCCGGTCCTACGTCCGCGAACTCGTCGGGCAGCACTTCGGCGCCGACCGGTCCCGGCTCGGCGACCTGGAGCTGCTGACGAGCGAGGCCATGACGAACGCGGTGCTGCACGGCCGGCCGCGGCCGGACGGCACCGTGATGCTGGCGGTCCTGCACATCGACCGGTTCGTCCGCGTGGAGATCACCGACGGGGGGCCGCCGCCGGGACGTCCCGGCGGGCCGGACGAACCGGGCCCGGCGGACGGCCGGGCGCTGGCGCTGATGCAGGCGCTCGCCGCCGACTTCGGCGTCCACCGGGGCCCGCACGGGACGGCCGTGTCCTGGTTCGGGATCGCGGTCGACGAGGGGTGGCGGCTGCCGTGACGCGGGGGGTCGCGTTGAGCGCGGGCCGCCGGCCCGGTCCGTCCCGGGACGGGGACGGGGACGGCGGCGGGCGCCTCGGCGGGGACCTCCCGAACATCGCGCGGATGTGCGACTACTACCTCGGCGGAAAGGACAACTACGCGCTCGACCGGGAATCGGCCGAGCGGGCGCTTCGGCGGGCGCCGGTGATCACGCGGCTCGTCCAGGCGAACAGGGGCTTCCTGGAACACGCCGCACGGATCCTCGCCGAGACGGAGGGGGTGCGGCAGTTCGCGGACATCGGCTGCGGACTGCCCGCGCCCGTCAACGTCGCCGACGTCGTCCGGCGCGCCGACCCGTCCTGCCGCGTCGCCTACGTCGACAACGACCCGATGGTGCTGGTCCACGCGCGCGCGTTGCTCGCCGCGGAACCCGGCACGGCGGCCGTCGAGGGCGACCTGCGCGACCCGGCGGGGCTGCTCGCCCGGCTGCGCGGCCCGCTCGACCTCGACCGGCCGGTCGGGGTGCTGCTGTGCGGGGTGCTGGAGTTCCTCACCGACGCGGACGACCCGCCCGGCGTCGTCCGGGCGCTGGTCGACGGCCTCCCGCCGGGCAGCCGCGTCGCGCTCACGCACATCGAGCGGACGCCCGAACTGGACGAACTGGGCGCGCGCGGCCACGAGACGGGGCTGCCGTTCACGCCGCGGAGCCGGGCGGAGATCGAGCGGATCTGCGGGGCGCTCGAAATGACCGGCCCGTACCCGGCCGCCCTGCCGCTCGCCGGTCCGGGCCGCCGGTCCGGTCCGGCGCCGCTCGTCGGCTGCATCGGCCGCAGGCCGGACTGACCCGGGGGCGCCGCATGCCGTGTCTCCGCGCGTCCGCCGTTCCGGAGCGCCCGAAGGGCCCCGTTTCGCTACGATCGGACCGTTCATACCTGCCACTCCCGGGACGGGCGATGACCGCGGACGGCGAGCCGAAGTCACTCTCCGAGATCACCAAGGACATGGGCCTGAACATGTCCGACGTGGCGGCGTTCTCGGGGCTGGACGAGAGCACCGTGTTCCGGTTGTGGGACAACGCGGAGTGGCTCGACCGGGTGACCGGGCGGTCGCTGCAGGCCCTGATGTCGTCGATCCCGGGGATCGCCGAGTACGCGATGGCGCACGCCGTCCGCAAGCGCCGCGACGCGCTGGTCGCCGACCTGCACGACGCGGGCCTTGAAGTGAACGTGGACGTCCTGGAGCGGTCGACGCTCCCGCAGCAGCACCTGCTGAACGCCCTGGAGGCGGGGCTGCACATCGTCCGCGGGCAGGCGACGCAGAAGACGTCGTCGTTCATCGCCCGGTTCTGGGGCCGCGAGCAGGACAGCGCGCTGGAGTCGCTCTACTCGGCCGAGCCCGGCCAGGGCCTGCTGCGCAACCCGCAGCGGCTCTTCGAGTCGTCGGTCGACCTGGCGCCGCGGCTGAACCGCAAGTCGTACTCGTTCCACTCGATCCTGGCGCTGAACATCCTGACGCACCAGGTCAGCAAGGTCGGCGCCGAACTGGAGACCGACCTCGGATTCGAGGTGCCCGGACGGCAGGACGCGTTCATGATGCGCGGCGTCGTCATGGGCCAGCTGATCAAGACCGGTGATCTCGACCTCGCCGAGCGCTACCGCAGGGAACTGGACGCCACGCCCGTCTACGCGGCGCTGGAGGAGTGGTCGTTCCCCACGTACATGCGGGACGGGCGGATCAGCTCCGACTTCACGCTCCCCAGCTCGCTGTCGCTGCGCAACACCGCGAACGAGGTCCTGCGGGAGATCACCGCCTACAACGACGCCTGCGTGTACTACCTGGCGTCCACGTACGTTCCGCTCGCGCTGAAGCGCGACCCCGCGTTCGGCGGGAAGCTCCCGGAGCTGGTCCGGGCGCTGCAGCTGCGGATGGCCGACTGCACGGACCGCAGGGTCCGTGCGACCTGCGACACGCTGGTGCGTCGGCTCAAGGGCCACATCTGAATCGACGGCCCGGAAGCGGGCGTGATGACGGGAAGAATGGGGAGCCGGTGGAGGACACGGCGGAAGCGATCGCGAAGCTGACGCGGCAGCGATGGGAGGACAACGCCGAGTACTGGGTCCGGGTGATCCGGGAGCGCCGCGACCGGTACCGGACCGAGCTGACCGACGCGGCCGTCCTCGACGCGATCGGCGACACCGCGGGCCTGCGCGTCCTGGACGCCGGATGCGGCGAGGGGTACGTCGCCCGGACGCTCGCCGCGCAGGGCGCCGACGTCCTCGGCGTGGACGTGTCGCAGGGGCTGATCGACGCGGCCGCCGCGGCCGCCCCGCCGGGCGGCGGGGGCTCGCTCTCGTTCGTCCGCGCGGGCGTCGACGACGTCCCGGCCGCGGACGCCGAGTTCGACCTCGTCGTCTGCAACCACCTGTTCAGCCACCTGCA
Source organism: Spirillospora sp. NPDC052242 (assembly GCF_040679555.1). Lineage (NCBI taxonomy): Bacteria > Bacillati > Actinomycetota > Actinomycetes > Streptosporangiales > Thermomonosporaceae > Spirillospora > Spirillospora sp. NPDC052242. Next base: position 200,072 of record NZ_JBFAUZ010000003.1, on the reverse strand, counting down.
GGACCCGACGGCCGCGATCGGCGAGTTCGCGCGGGTGCTGCGCAGCGGCGGGCGGCTGGTGGTGCTGACCCTGCACCCCTGCTTCTACGTGGAGAACTCCGAGCAGGGCGCGATGAACAGCGTCCCGGCGTCCCGCTACTTCCGGCCGCGCGGCGTCGACCAGCACTTCAACGTGGACGGCCTGGAGTCCCCCGCGATGATCACGTCGTGGCTGCGGCCCCTCGAGTACTACTCTGGAACGCTCCGAGACGCCGGTTTCGTGATCGCCGACCTGCGGGAGCCGCACCCGACGCCGGAGCAGCTGCGGGACGACCCGTGGTGGCGCAAGGGCTTCCCGACGGCCCTGTTCATGCTGCTGATCGCGGAGCGCCGCTAGCCTCGGGGCGCCGCTAGCCTCAGGGCATGGACGACAGCGTGCCGCCCGACCTGGCCGACCACCCCGACCGCCTGCGGTGGAACGCCAAGTACGCGCCGGACGGGCGGGACGGGCCGGTGCGCTCGGCGCACCCCCTGGCGGCCGAGGCGCTCCGCGCGGCCCCGGACGGGCCCGTCCTCGACCTCGCGTGCGGGCCGTCCGGCGCGGCGCTGCTCGCGGCCGAGGCCGGACGCACCGTCACCGCGGTGGACATCTCGGACGTCGCCCTCGCCCGGCTCGGCGCCGCGGCCCGCCGCCGCGGGCTCGCCGCACGGATCACGCTCGTCCAGGCCGACCTCGGGACGTGGCGGCCGCCGGCCGCGGCGTTCGCGGCCGTCCTGTGCACGGGGTTCTGGGACCGCGCCGCCTTCGCCGCCGCCGTGGCCGCCGTCGCGCCCGGCGGCGTGCTGGCGTGGGAGGCGTTCACGGCGGAGGCGCGCCGGGACCGCCCGCACCTGCCCGCCGAATGGTGCCTGGGCCCCGGGGAGCCCGCGTCCCTGCTCCCGGACGGCTTCCGCGTCCTCGACCAGCGGGACGTGCAGGGCGGGAAGCGTCGCGTGCTGGCTCGGAGTTAGTACGCTGGGTGCCGCTTCCAAGCCGCCGAGCGGCCCCTTCATGGGGGTATGACCGGTAGATTGCGGGTCGGCCTCCTTCACGCGGTTTTCACACTGCGCTTAGCCCGGGCCTGGAAGGGTGGTCAATCCGTGTTGTCGTCGAACCCGGAGCGAGTGAGGAAACATGTCCGAGGATGACAAGCCCCGGGGCGAACCGGCGGTCAAGGCGAAGATCCCCAACGCCAAGAGCATCCGGAGCCCGGAGTTCACCCCGCACGGCATCAGCGCCGGACGCGGCAGCGGCCTGAACCGGCCTTCCGCGCTCACCGCCAAGCAGGCGAAGCGCCGCCGCATCGCGGCGATCGCGGGCGCCGTCGTCGCCGTCGTCGCCATCGCGGGCGGCACGACCTACTACCTGACCCGCCCGGACCCGGCGGTGTCCGTCACCGGCGCCTTCGGCAAGGCGCCCAAGGTCGAGATCCCGACCGAGGTCGCGCCGCCCGAGACGCTGCAGGTCTCGACCCCGATCGTGGGCGAGGGGGCCAAGGTCGCCAAGGGCGACACCGCGTTCCTGCAGTTCGTGTATTACAAGTGGTCCCCGAAGGACGACCCGGAGGACTCGAAGGTCAAGAGCGCCAGCGAGAAGTCCGAGAGCACCTACGACCAGGGCGACGGCGTCACGACGATCAAGGTCGGCGAGAGCCCGGTGAAGGGCCTCGACGAGGCCCTCGTGGGCAAGGCCGTCGGCAGCCGCATCGTCGTGGAGGTCCCGCCGGGCAAGGGCTTCGGCGACCAGGGCGCCCAGCTCGGCATCGCCAAGACCGACTCGCTGCTGTTCGTCGCCGACATCCGCGCGTCCGTCGCGCAGAACGCGGTCCCGAAGGGCACCGAGAAGAAGGTCGACGACGACTCCCTGCCCACCGTCGAGGACAAGGGCGCCGGCAAGGCACCCGAGGTCAAGATCCCCGACGAGGACGCGCCCAAGGAGCTGAAGGCCGTCACCCTCATCGAGGGCACCGGGCCCGCCCTGGCCAAGGGCGACAAGGCCATCATGAACTACCAGGGGCGGCTCTGGCGGAACGGCGAGGTCTTCGACTCCAGCTGGGAGAGCGGCCAGATGCAGGCGTTCCCGATCGGTGAGGGCGCCACCATCCCCGGCTTCGACAAGGGCCTGACCGGCGTCAAGGTCGGCAGCCGCGTCATGCTCGTCCTCCCGCCGAAGGAGGGCTACGGCGAGCAGGGCAACCCGCAGGCCGGGATCAAGGGCGACGACACCCTCGTGTTCATCGTGGACGTCCTCGCCAAGTTCTGAGACCGACATGTTCTGAGACCGAGCGCACTTTCGCGAGCGGCGGGACCCGGAACCGGGTTCCGCCGCTCACGCGTTCTCCGATGACGACAACCGCGCGGGGACGTCGGCCGTCCTTCTCATCGACGGCTCGCCGCACCGACCCCCTCGGGTATCGTCGGTAACGCATTGATCACGGGGGGCTTGTGAGCAACAGGAGAAAAGGCGCCGGGCGCGCCCGGGACGGCGACGGCACCGCGCCCGACCAGGCGTCCGAGCAGACGCCCGGACCGACGTCCGAGCAGGCGGAATCCGCGACTCCACCCCCGTCCGAATCCGAAAAAAGCCGCGAGAAGGACATATCTCAGAACGGCGACAAGGCGCCAGGAGCCCCCATCCCTCACGACGACGAATCCCCGCAGACACCCCCCGAATCGGAACGCCCCGCCCCCGATTCCCCGCCCTCCGCGACTCCCCCGCCATCCCCCGCCCCGGACGACCCGGCGGACGACCCGGCGGACGACCCGGCGGACGACGAGACGAACCGCGAGACGGTCGACGCGGACGACGCGGGCACCGACGACGCAGACGACGCGGGAACACGCGACGCGGAAGAGGCGCGCGGGCCGGGCGCCGAACCGGAGGCGGGCGACGCGGACGCGGACGTCCGCCCGTCCGACGAGAACGACCCCGGCGGCGCGGACGAGACCGGCCGGAACGAGACCGGCCCGCCCGCGACCGGTGCGGACGGCATCGACGACGGCGGCGGCGGCGCGCCGGGAGGCTTCGGCGATCGACCTGTGGGAACGGGTGCCGGGGAGATGATCGTCGATCCGGGCGGGACGCCCGCGGGCGGCGAGGATCGGGGACGCGCGGAGGGCGCGTCCGAGGCGAGGACTGCGTCGGGGGGCGTGGTGTCCGAGGAAGGACCGGACGGGCCCGGGAAGAAGGGCCCCGGGAAGAAGACGCGCAGCCGGAAGCGGCGGATCATGCGGCGGACCGTGTTCGCCGTGCTGGGGTTCCTCGGGTTCTGCGCGGTGGCGTTCGCCGTCGCGTACCTGTTCACCCCGGTGCCGTCGCCGCAGGAGAAGGCGCTCGCGCAGGGGCCGATCTTCTACTACGCCGACGGCAAGACCCAGATCGCCAAGACCGGCGTGAACCGGACGGCGGTGGAGCTCGACCGGATCCCCGAGCACGTCCGGAACGCGGTGATCGCGGCGGAGAACCAGACCTTCTACGACGACCCCGGGGTGTCGCTCCAGGGGACGACGCGCGCCGTGTGGTCGACCGTGACCGGCAAGCAACTCCAGGGCGGGTCGACGATCACCCAGCAGATGGTGCGGAACTACTACGGCGGCATCGGCCGGGAGCAGACGGTCACCCGGAAGCTCAAGGAGATCATGGTCGCCCTGAAGGTCGACCAGTCGAAGTCGAAGGACTGGATCCTCGAGCAGTACCTCAACACCATCTACTTCGGGCGCAACGCGTACGGCGTGCAGGCCGCCGCGAAGGCGTACTACGGCAAGGACGTCAGCGAGCTGACGGCGGCGGAGGGCGCGTACCTCGCCGCGGCGATCCAGCAGCCGAGCAACTTCTCCGAGCTGACCGAGGAGAACCAGGCGCGCGTCCAGGCGCGGTGGCGGTCGGTGCTCGGCAACATGGCCGAGAACGGCATGCTGACGTCGGCGCAGGCGTCCTCGATGCGGTTCCCCGAGCCCGTGGAGCAGCACGTCACGGACATCCTCAAGGGCCAGAAGGGCTACATGGTCAACGTGGCCCGCAAGGAGCTCGTCGAGCGGCGCGGGTACACCGAGGACGAGATCAACCGCAGCGGCCTGAAGATCACCACGACGTTCGACAAGCGGCTGATGGACGCCGCGAAGGAGGCCGTCGAGTCGAACGTCCCGGAGGGGACGAGCAAGAAGATCCGGGCCGGCCTCATCTCCGTGGACCCGGCCACCGGGCAGGTCGTGGGCTTCTACGGCGGACGCGGCTACCTCGAGGAGGCGCTGACCAGCACGTTCGGCGACTGGGCGCAGGCCGGGTCCGGGTTCAAGCCGATCGCGCTGATCGCCGCGCTCGACGCGGGCAAGTCGCTGTCCACGACGTACGACGGCAGCTCGCCGATCTACATCAACGGCACCCCGATCAAGAACGACGGCGGCCGGAGCTTCGGGACGGTCAACCTCGCGCAGGCCACGCAGAACTCGATCAACACCGCGTACGTGAACCTCGGCCGGGACATCGGCAACGACACCATCCTCGAGATGGCGGAGAAGCTGGGCATCCCGTCGTCGCAGATCACCGAGGGCCAGCGGGGCGCCGCGACGCTGCCGCTCGGCATCGTGTCGCTGCACCCGGTGCAGCAGGCGGGCGTGTACTCGGCGTTCGCGGCCGAGGGCGTGTTCCGGCAGCCGTACACGGTCAAGGCGGTCACCGACAACGAGGGCCACAAGCGCACGTTCACCGAGAAGGGCGAGCGGGCGTTCGGCGCCCAGGACGCCCGGGACGCCACGTACGCGATGCAGCGGGTCGTCCAGTACGGCACGGGGACGGGCGCGCAGCTCCCGGACGGGCGCGACGTCGCGGGCAAGACGGGCACCACGGACGAGGGCAAGGCGATCTGGTTCAACGGGTTCATCCCGCAGATGGCGACGAGCGTGGCGATGTTCCACAGCGAACGCAAGCCGCTCAACATCCCCGGATACGGGGCGTACGGCGGGGCGCTCCCGGCGCAGATCTGGCGCTCGTACATGTCCGAGGCCGTCCGGATCGCCGACCTCGAGCCGAAGTCGTTCGGCGAGCCGTCGACGCGTCCGGGCGGCGGCTACGGCGGGGCGCCGCAGACCGGCGGGACCGAGGACCGCGGCGACCCCGAGCCGACCGGCCCGTCCGACGCCCCGCCGTCCCAGGGACCGGAGGAGCCGGAGGGCCCGCCCCCGCCGACCGGCGACGGCGGCGGCACGGCCCCGCCCGACCCGGGCGGCGGCGGAGGCGACAACGGCGGCGGCGGTGGCGACGACGGCGGTGGCGGTGACACCGGCGGCGGAGGCGACAACGGCGGCGGTGGCGGTGGCGACGGCGGAGGCGGCGGCGATCCCGGCGGCGGCGGGGGCGACCCGCCCGGCGGGACGGGCTGACCGCCCCCGGTCACCCGTCGCAGACGGCGCCGATCTTCGCGGGCGCGTCCCGCAGGGCGGCGTCCAGTTCGGCGACGTCGCCCTCCGCGAGCCGGCCCGACGCGGCCCGAAGGCGGGCGGTCTGCTTCTGGAGGACGTCCTTCAGCTGCGGATCGTCCGCCTTCTTCGCGAGCGCGTCCACGCGCCCCGCGAAGCTCTGCGTCGCCTGCCGCCACGTGCCCTGGTCCGACGCGGACGCCCGCTCGATCTCGTCCGTGAACCGCCGGTACTCCGCGGTGACGGACGCGCACACCTCGTCGGAGTTGCCGCTGAGCACACCGCACCCGCCCAGCAGTCCCGCGGCGCCCGCCAGCAGCACGGCCCCGGCAAGTGTCCGAATCGGCATTGATTCCTCCCGCTCGATGCACGTTCGCCCCCGCACATACTTCCGTATCGCGCCGGGTTCACCGGACCGGTGGAAGGCGCGCGGGACGGCGCCTACGCTGTCGGTGGACCGGGACCCGCAACCGGATCCGCATCACCCTCGCGGACCGGGCCACCCCGCTGACCTGCGGGGACTCCCGCTGAGCCGGACGTATAGGCTCTTTGGTCCTGTTCGCCCATGTAGCGTAGGCAGTCGCGTGGGGACGAGCACGGAAGAAACAGGGGGTGGCGACCGTGGCCGACGCGTGGCGACCCACGTCGGAACTCGAGCGCCGACTGCACGAGAGCGTACGGGCCGGCGACCAGGAAGGCTACTTCCGCGTCCTCGCGGACAGCGAGCTGGTGCTGCCCGTCCCGCCGGACGTCGTCGACGACGTCCTCGCGAACACGGCGCAGCCGACGTGGCCCACCCAGGAGGAGGACGGCCGCGTCCACGTCCTGACCTACACGTCCGCCGCGGCGATGCGCGCCTGCCTCGGCCCCTCCTACCGGCACTTCATGACGCTGCGGTTCGGCGACATCGCGCAGAGCTGGCCGGACGCCGCCTGGTGGCTCGCCGTGGACGTCCCCGGGCACGGCGTCGACGCCGCGCTGCCGATCGAGGCGCGGCTCCCGTCCTGGTTCGTCCGGCAGGTCGCCGAGGGCGACGGGCGCCCGCCCCGCGTCGGCCGTCCCGGCACGCCCGCCGAGGGCCCGTGGGAGGAGCTCCGCGGGCAGCACCGCGACCTGCCCCGCGACGCCCGCCGTCCCGAGTTCCAGCCCGCCAACGACGTCGAACGCGAACTGCTGCGGGCCGCCGCGAACAACGACCACGACCTCTTCCTGCAAACCCTCGCGGGCACCGAGGTCCTCCTGCCCGTCCCCGAGGACACCGACTACTCGCTGCGTCCCGGCCGCCCCGGCTTCCCGTGGCAGACCCGCGACGTCGACGGCGCCACCGTCGTCCCCGTCTTCACGTCCCCGGAACGGCTCATCGAGGCCGCGCGCGCCGCCGGGACCGGCACCGAGTACATCCGGCTGCCGTTCACCGTCGCGCTCCGCTACTGGCCGCACCCCGACTGGCAGCTCGCGATCAACTCCGGCTCCCCCGCCGGCGGCACCGTCCAGGCGCAGCAACTCCCCGGCCTCGCGACCTGGGCCGACCAGCGCGCCGCGCAGCGGATGACCGAGGGTTTCGAGCCGCAGAACGAGATCGAGCAGCGCCTCTTCGACGCCGCCCGCCGCCGCGACACCGACGCCTTCTACAAGATCCTGCTCGGCGCGCAGGTCCTCGTCCCCGCCGACCCCGACACCCCGTGGGGCACCGCCCCGGACGACCCCGCGTTCCCGTGGCAGCCCGTCAACGTCCACGGCCGCACGGCCATCCAGGTGTTCACGTCGCCGAAGTGGATGAACGACGCCCTCAGCTCGTCGCGCTTCGTGATGCCGACGCTGCGCGACATGGTCGCCGCGTGGCCCGACACCGCGTGGGCGTTCGTCCTCAACCCCGGCACCCCGATCGACGCGAGCATGCCCGGCGACCAGGTCCGCGCCCTCGCGGGCCGCACCGTCCCCGAGGAGCCCGCGACTCCCCCGTCCGCCGCCACGCCCCCGCCGCCGGACGCCCCCGCCGTCCCCGTCGCCCCGCCCGTCCCCGCCGCGCCCGAACCGTCCGGCGACCCGTCGCAGACGGCGACCGACCCGCTCGAGTCCCTGGGCACCCGCGTCGCACCCGAACCGGACGCACACCTGCACGCCCACACCCCGCCCGTCCCCGACGGCCCCGGCACCGCGTGGCCCCAGCACGACCCCGCGGCCCCCGTCCCGTCCGCGCCGACGGGCGCCCCCGCGAACCCCCCGGGCGACCCGATCGGCTGGCCGCAGCACGAGCCGTCCGCGACCACCGGCCCCGAACCCGCCCAGCCGCACGGCCTCCCCGCCCCCGCCCCGCAGGACGAGCCGTCCCCGGCCCCGGCCCCCGAAGGCCCCGAGCCCGCACAGACGAACGGACTCACCGGTCAGGCCACCGGCCCCCAGGACGAGGTGCCCCCGGCCCCGACCACCGAGCCCCCCGCACCCGCACAACCGCACGAACTGCCGGGCCAGGCTCCCCAGCACGGCACGGGCACACCCACGAGCGGCACCGACCACGCGCACCCGTACGACATTTCGGGCCAACCCGCCCCCGCCGTCCAGCCTGCGGCACCCGCAGCGCTCAGCCGGCCCGACCGAGCGGACGGCACCGAGTTCGCGCAGCCGCACGGCATTCCCGGTGTCCCCACCGACGTCGACCGTCCCGAGCACGCCCAGACCGGGAGTGTCGGCGACCGCGACTTCACCTATCCCGGGCAGGCCACCGGCGCGCAGGGTGAACCATCCCCGGCCGCGCCCACCGAGGCCCCCGCACCCGCACAGCCGCACGAACTGCCAGCCCAACCCACGCCCGAAGCGCTGGGCAACCCCCCGCTAGGGAGCAGCGAACCCCACGACGGCCCGGGTGCGACGCCCGAGGTCAGCGAACACGCACGTCCGCACGAGCTCCCCGGCCACCCCATCGCCACGGACCAGCCTGCAGCACCCGAAGCACCCAGCCAACCCACCGAGACGACCGGCGATGCCGACCACGCACGCCCATACGGACTCCCCGGCCAAGCCACCGGCACCGACCAGCCCTCGACGCCCGAGGGTCTCGGCCAGTCCGGCCCGACGGCGACCGGCGCCGCCGCTACCGCAGACGGAACCGAGCACGCACAGCCGCAGGAGATGCCGGGCCAACCCGCGCCCGATGCGCTGGGCAACCCCCCGCTAGGGAGCGGCGAACCCCAGGACGGCCCGGGTGCGACGCCCGAAGGCAGCGAACACGCGCGTCCACACGAGCTCCCCGGCCACCCCGTCGCCACGGACCAGCCTGTAGCACCCGAAGCACCCAGCCAACCCACCGAGACGCCCGGCGGCCCCAAGCACGCACGCCCGCACGGACTCCCCGGGCATGCCACCGGCACCGAGCAGACTGCGGCACCCGACCCGCTCAACCCGTCCAGCCCGACGGCAACCGGCACCGAACACGCACAACCACACGAGATGCCGGGCCAACCCACGTCCGATGCGCTGAGCAACACCCCGCAAGGGAGCGGCGAACCCCAGGACGGCCCGGGTGCGACGCCCGAAGGCAGCGAACACGCGCGTCCACACGAGCTCCCCGGCCACCCCGTCGCCACGGACCAGCCTGCGGCGCCCGAAGCGCCCGGCGAAACCCCCGAGGCGACCGGCGACGCCGAGCACGCACGCCCGTACGGGCTTCCTGGGTATGCCACCGGCACCGACCGGACTGCGGCACCCGAAACGCTCAACCCGTCCGACCTGGGGGCGACCGGCACCGAGCCCGGCACGGCTGCGGACGGCGCCGAACACGCACGCCCGCACGGGCTCCCCGGGGATGCCACCGCCACCGACCAGCCCTCGGCACCCGAAGGGTTCGGCCCGGCTGCCCAGGCCACAGGCGGCGCCGAGCCCACCCCGGCCACGACCGGGCTTCCTGGGTATGCCACCGGCACCGAGCAGACCGCGGCACCCGAACCGCTCAACCCGTCCGACCCGGCAGCAACCGGCAGCGAACCCGGCACGGCTACGGACGGCACCGAACACGCACCGCCGCACGAGCTTCCCGGCCAAGCCGCCGGCACCGACCAGACTGCGGCGCCCGAAGGGTTCGCCCAGGCCACCGGCGGCACCGAGCCCGCCCCGGCGGCGACCGGCGACACCGAACACGCACGCCCGCAGGGACTCCCCGGGCCTGCCACCGGCATTGAGCAGACCGCGGCACCCGAAACGCTTAACCCGTCCGGCCCGACGGCGACCGCCACCGAGCACGCACAGCCGCACGGACTCCCCAGCCAAGCCGCCGACAGCGACCAGACCGCGGCGCCCGAAGGGTTCAGCCCGGCTGCCCAGGCAACCGATGGCACCGAGTCCGGTCCGGTCGCGACCGGCGACACCGAACACGCACGCCCGCACGGACTCCCCGGCCAACCCACCGGCACCGACCAGCCCTCGGCACCCGAGGGGTTCGGCGGCGCCGAGCACGCACAGCCGCACGGGCTTCCCGGCCAGCCGGCGCCCGGCGGCCAGGCTGCGGCACCCGAGACGCAGGCCGGGGCGGGGGTCGGCGGGCGCGGGTTGCGGGCGGTTCCGGACGCCGAGCAGGGGTTCGAGCCCGGCAACCGCATCGACCAGGAACTGTACGACGCCACGCTCGCCGGGGACTCGGACGCCTTCCTGCGGATCCTGCTGAACGCGAACGTGCTCGTCCCGATCCCGGAGGACGCGCCGCTCGAGGTGACGCCGATCCAGCGGGACTTCCGGTGGGACGCCGCGTTGCGGGACGACGCGGCGGTTCGGGTGTTCACGTCGCTGGTGCGGCTGCGCGAGATCCTGCCGGAGGCGCGGTTCGTCTACGCGGACTTCCGGGAGCTGATCGGCGCGTGGCCGAACGCGGACTGGGCGATGCTGCTCAACCCGGGGACGCGGATCGGCGCGTCGCTGCGGGGCGAGCAGGTGCGGGCGCTCAGCGAGTGGGCGATCCGCGTGGGGTTGATCCAGGCGCGGCCGGAGGCGCCGCCGCCCCGCGAGCCGCAGCCGGAGCCGCGGCCGGAGCCCGAGGCGCGTCCGGCGGCGCTGCCGCGGCCGGTCGCGGATCCGGACGACCGGGTGTCGCAGCTCGCGATCATGCAGAAGGTCGTGCCGCACGGGCATGTCGGCTGGTACCTGGAGCAGGGGTACGACCGGGTCGGCGGGTTCGTGCATCTGACGAGCGACGTGGCCGAACTGCAGACGCCCGTGCAGCTGTACGAGGCGCTGGGGCTGCTCTACGACGACTCCCCGTTCACGCCCGGGGACGAGGGCGTCTACGTGATCCGGTGGCCCGCGTACTGCCCGGACGTGTACCGGGTTCCGTTCGGCGGCGCGACCGAGGCGGAGATGGCCGCGTGGGGCGAGGCCGGGTGGGTCGTCGAGCGGGCGCCGTTCGTCGGGACGGGGTTCGCGCCGGGCAGCGCGGGCTCGATCCGCGAGTTCAAGGTGGACAGCATCCGGCTGCCGTACGGGGCGGAGATGTACTACCTCACGCCGGACCGTTCGGAGCGGTTCGTGGCGATGTACGACCCGGACCGGCTCGGCTGGCTGCGGCCCGAGGCGGGCGCCGAGGGCTGGGACGGACGGACGGAGGCCGCGCAGTGATCCGGGACGGGTACGTCGCACGGTGGCTCGGGCGGGATTTCGAGGCGTCGCCCGGTGCGGACGGCGAGGTCCGGCTGTACACGCCGGATCCGACGGACGGGTTCGAGGAGCTGCGGCCGGGCCGGTACCGGCGGATCGTCCCGGCGTCGGAGGTGGAGGAGCTGCGGTACGTGCGGACGGCGTGCACGTGGCGCGGCGAGCCGTTCGTCGTCGTGGGCGAGCACGAGTCGTGGGTGCGGGTGGAGTACACCGGCGGGCGGGCCCCGGTCGCCGAGCGGCTCGGGCTCGACCGTATCGACCACGGGGTGTGGCAGGCGTGGGCGCCGCGCGCGGAGGTGGAGAACGTCCACCAGGAGTTCGTCTGATCGGGGGTTGATCCGGGCCGGGATCCGTGTTCGCATGTGTCCGGGGCCGATCCCCCTTTTCGTCACGGCCGTTCACGAGACGACGGAGGTGCTGCGGCGGTGGTCTGCCGACCGGCGATGAAACCGCTCTTCGTAGGGTTCGCGGCCGCGGCCGTGCTCGCCGCGGGGGGTGCGTCGGCCGTCGCGGCGACGGATCCGACCCCTCCCACGTCTCCCTCGCAGACCCCCGATCCCACGCCGACGGAGACGCCGCCCGGGACGCTCGCCGTCCAGGTCACGGTGCCCTCGGAGAAGTTCGAGGTCGGTGAGAAGGCGAAGCTGACGACGCACATCGCGGCGAAGGACGGGACGCTCAGGGAAGTGCGGATCGTGGGCGTCAAGGCGACGTCGACGGGTCCGAAGCCCATCGTGGTCAGCGACTGCGTGGAGCCGTTCGAGTCGGCGGCGTGCGTCGTCGGAACGATCGAAAAGGGCGGCAAGAAGGAAGTCTTCACGACGGTTTCGGTGCCGAAGACGGCGAAGAAGGACGTCAAGGTCACGCTCGTCCTCACGGTGGGAGCGGCCGGCGTGGAGGAGGACGTGCCCGCCGAGGCGTCCGTGACGTTCGAGGCTCCGCCGCCCGCGACCGACAAGCCGACGCAGAAGCCCACGAACAAGCCGACGAAGTCCCCGTCCCCGCGCCCGTCCGGTGGCAAGGACGACGACGAGGGTTCGTCCGGCTCCAGCGGCTCCTCCGGCTCGTCGAGCGGCTCGTCCGGTGCGTCGGGGTCCGGCGGGTCGACCGACATCGACGTGCCCGACTATCCCGACACTTCGCCGAACGCGTCGTTCGACGCGCAGAGCCCGAGCGTGGCGCTGCCGCCGATCGCGGCGCCGAGCCCGTCGGTCGCGCCGAACCCCGTCCCGGCGACGCCGCAGAGCCGGCTGCGGGAGAACAAGGCGCCGGTCGCGCAGGAGCTCACGTTCGAGCGGATGGCGAGCACGCAGGTGGCGTGGCTCGCGGCCCTGATGGTGGTGTTCGGGCTGCTGCTGACGCAGGTGCGGCTGGGACGGCGCGCCGCGATGGCGCGGGGACGCGCGCCGCGCGGGCAGCACCGGCGGACGCGCCGCGGCATGTTCGGCCGCTGAGCCCGGCGCGGCGGGACGGACGTCAGGCGCGCAGCAGCGCGTGGCAGGCGATGGCGGCGGCCGCCGTCACGTTGAGGGAGTCGACGCCGTTCGCCATGGCGGTGGCGCTCATCGGGATGCAGACCCGCTCGTCGGCCTCGTCGAGCCAGTGGGACGACAGGCCGTCGCCCTCGGAGCCGAGCATGAGGGCGACGCGGTCGCCCATCGGGGCGCCGTCCAGCGGGACGGCCGCCTGGTCGGGGGTGAGGGCGAGGAGCCTGAACCCGGACGCGCGCAGCTTCGCGAGGTCGTCCCGCCGGTTCGTCATGCGCGCGTAGGGGACGGCGAAGACGGCGCCCATGGAGACCTTGACGGCGCGGCGGTAGAGGGGGTCGGCGCAGCGCGGGGACAGGACGACGGCGTCGATGCCGAGGGCGGCGGCGCACCGGTAGATGGAGCCGACGTTCGCGTGGTCGACGAGGTCTTCGAGGACGAGGATGCGGCGGGCGTCCGCGACGACGGCGTCGACGGGCGGCAGCGGCAGGCGGGCCATGGACGCGAGCGCGCCGCGGTGCACCTGGAACCCGGCGATCTCCTCGAGGACGTCGTCGGCGGCGATGTAGACGGGGGCGTCCAGGCCGTCGAGGAGGTCGGCGAGGGGGTCCGCCCAGCGCCGCGCCATGAGCAGGGACCGGACGGGGTGCCCGGCGGCGACCGCGCGGCGGATGACCTTCTCGCCCTCGGCGACGAACAGTCCGTGCTCGGCTTCGAGGCTCTTGCGGAGGTTGACGTCGCGGAGCCGGACGTAGTCGGCGAGGCGCGCGTCGGCGGGGTCTGTGACGGGGACCAGGGTGGCCATCCCCCCATTGTGCCGGGCCCACAAGGCCGGTTACGGCCACGCGGCGTCACCGCGTTCCCGCGCCGCTACCGTGGTGCAGGATGCCAGGTTCGTCCAAGCATACGCTCATGACCTGCGTCATTAACGGTTTTGAGTTCTTTGTAACCTCTATGCCGTACTACTACAGTGCCGGGGAACATCGGCGGGTTTTTGGGTGAATCGAGGGCAGCCATGAGCGGACGTCATCGCAGTGACTTCCCCGAGGGGGACGACGGGTGGGACCCGTCCAAGCCCGTCTTCGGTCCGGCGAACGACGGATCGTCCGACTGGTTCGGCTCCCGGAACCCGCAGACGCCGCCGCCCGGGCAGGGCGGGACGGGACGGCCGGGTGAGACCGGCGAGTGGCTCGGCCCGCGGCAGTCGTCGGAGCAGCCCTCGTACGGCGGTCCGTCCGGTTCCGGGGGGTACGGCACGGGGGGTTACGGTGCCGTGCGTCCCGAGGGTCCCGGTTCGTCCGGTGGGTACGGGCAGGGCGGGTACGGCGAGGCCGAGCGGCCCGGCGCGTCCGGTTCGGGCGCCTACGGGCAGCCCGGACGCCAGGGCGGTCCCGGTTCGGGCGCCCACGCGGCCCCCGGCGGGGCCGCGGGCTCCGGCGGGACCGGCCCGTACGGGACGCCGCCGGGGCGGTCCCCGGAGAGTTCGCCGCTCGCCGGCACCGGTTACAGCGAGTACGAGTCGATCCGCAGCTCCGACGAGACCCCGTCCGGGTTCTTCGGCGGACGGGCGGGCGGTGGGTCCGGCGAATACGGCGGGGGCTCGGGCGAGTACGGCGGCGGTTCGGGCGGCGCCGGCGGCTCGGGCGAGTACGGCGGCTCGGGCGAGTACGGCGGCTCGGGCGGCTACGAGTACGGCCGGAAGCGCAAGAAGAAGCGGAGCCGGAAGGGCGCGCTGCTGGGGCCGCTGGCCGGGGCGGTCGGCCTGGTGGTGCTGCTGGGCGGCGGAGTGTACGCGTTCGCGCAGAGCGGCGGGGGCTGCTCGGGCGACGACGCGATGACGCTGTCGGTCGCGGCGGCGCCCGACATCCAGCCGGTGATCGTGAAGGCCGCGGGCCGGTTCAACGACGCCGGGCACGAGGTGTCCGGGAAGTGCGTCCAGGCGCACGTGAAGTCGGCCGAGCCGTCGACGGTGGCGACTTTGCTGTCCGGGCAGGGCGTGGCGTCCGACTCCGACGACCGGCCGGACGTGTGGATCCCGGACTCGTCGCTGTGGATCTCCCGCGCGGCCCGCGACGACGGCAAGACCGAGATCGCGTCCTCGACGTCGGTGGCGAAGAGCCCCATCGTGATCGGGATGCCCGCGACGTTGGCGGAGCAGCTCAAGCAGAACGGCGTCACCTCGACGCCGTCGTGGGACAACCTGCTCAAGGCGGCGGGCGGCGTCGCGGGCGGCGCCGTCACCAAGAACCAGATGATCCCGGCCGGGTCGGTGCGGCTCTATGTCCCGGACCCGATGAAGAACGCGGCGGGCATGGGCTCGCTGATGGTGACGAGCGCCCTGCTGGCGAACGACCCCAACCGCGACTCGATCTTCACCGGGATCGTCCGGACGGTGCGGGAGAGCCAGGTCCCGACGGTGGACGCCCAGTTCGAGCAGTTCGGCAAGGGGCAGGGCGGCAAGCAGCCGATCTCCCTGTCGTCGGAGCAGGCGCTGTGGTCGTTCAACCAGAAGAAGCCGAAGGTCCCGGCGGTGGCGCTGTACCCGATCGAGGGCACGTTGTCGATGGACTACCCGTACACCGTCGCCACGCAGGACGCCGGCGAGCGCGAGGCCGCGAAGCTGCTGGAGGAGGCGCTCGGCGACTCCGCGACGCGGGAGGACCTGCAGGCGGCCGGGTTCCGCACCTCCGACGGCAAGGCCCCGGCGGGGTTCGGCGAGCAGGGCGGCGTCAGCCAGGCCCGGCCGCGGCAGCTTCCCGCGCCGAAGACCGAAGAGGTCAACAACGTCATGCAGGCGTGGGCGAAGCTGACGCTGGGCCTGCGGATGCTGACGCTCATCGACGTGTCCGGCTCGATGGCGGAGATGGTCGACGAGAACACCAACCGGCTGCAGGCGATCGGCGCCGTCTCGCAGGGCGGCCTCGGCATGATGTCGGACGACACCGAGATGGGCCAGTGGCTGTTCTCCACGAACATGAAGGACGGCGCGCCCTACGAGGTCACGGTGCCGATGGGGGCGCTCGGTGAGCGGATCGGGTCCAACACGCGGCGGAACCGGATCCTGTCGGTGCTGAGCAAGATGCGCCCGAACCCGACCGGCGACACGGCCCTGTACCGGACGATGCTGGACGCCTACAAGGAGATGAACGACACGTTCAAGCCGGAGTTCGGCAACTCGATCCTGCTGCTCACCGACGGGAAGAACGACGACCCGGAGGGCCCGACGCTGGCGGAGACCCTCAAGCAGCTGAAGGCCATGCGCGACCCGAACAAGCCGATCCAGGTCAACATGATCGGGTTCGGTCCGGGCGTCGACCGCAACGAGCTGGAGCAGATCGCCGGGGCGACGGGCGGCGGCGTGGCGGTCGCGCAGACGCCGGAGGACATCCAGAAGATCTTCCTGCAGATGCTCTCCCGCCGCATGGGGTGACACTTCCGACACGCCGAGTAGTTTCCACTTTTTCCGCGTAGATCTGTCAACCGGGCGGCGCGGTCGCCCGTCGAACATACGGAGGCCCGACGGGGAGCGGGGCCGTCGGGCCTCCGACCTACTTCCTCCTCTCCGGCCCAGCGCCGACGCCCTCGAGCTCGGCGGCCGGGAGAGTCGAACGCTCCCCCTGTCTCACCGGCCGCCCGTCCCTGACGACGTGGACGGCGGCCGTGCTCTCAGCCCGCGGGAGGACCTCGTGTCCGGTTGGCCCACCTTCGATCGCGCCGACGACGAACGGTCGGCCCTCGCCCTGGCGGGCGGCGACCCCGCCGCGCTCCTCCAGGTCATGGACCGCTACGCCGCCCGTCTCTACGACTACTGCCACGCGCTGCTGCGCGACCGCGACGACGCCGCCGGGGCGCTGCACGACGCGCTCGTCGGCGCGTACGCGCAGATCTCGCGGCTCCGCGAGCCGCACCTGTTCCGGGCGTGGCTGTACGCGCTCGTCCGGGCCGAGTGCCTGCGGCGGCTGAACGACCCCGGACGTCCGGTGGAGCGGCACGAGGCGCCCGAGGTCGAGGACGGCTTCCTCGACGAGGACGAGCTGGCGCGGCGCCTGGAGGCCCGCCGCCTCGTGCGCGGCGCCCTGTCGGTGCTGCGCGGCCGCGAGCGCGAGTCGCTGGACCTGATGCTGCGGCACGGCCTGGACGACGCGGAGATCGGCGGCGTCCTCGACATGGACGCGCCGGAGGCCGCCGAGCTGACCGGCGCCGCCCGGGCCCGGCTGGACGACGCGATCGCCGCGGCCCGCCTGCTGCGCACCGCGCCGGACGCCTGCCCGCACCTCGCCGGCGTCGCCGGGGACGGCGGCGCGTGGCCGCTCCCGGCGCCGGCCGTCCGGGACCTCGTCCGGCACGTCGGGTCGTGCCCGCTGTGCGCGCCGCGCGTCGACCGGTCCCCGTCCGCGGGACGGCTGCTGGGGCTGCTGCCGGTCGCGATGATGCCGCACGACCTGCGCGGCCGCGTCATGACCACGGCCACCGACCCGGCGATGGCCGCCGAGTTCGCCGCCGTCGCGGACCGGGCCGGGCCGTTCGACGAGTGGGGCTGGCCCGCGTCCGGCGACGGCGCGTCCGGGTTCGCCGCCGGGACGTCCGGCGGCGCCGGGGACGGACGCGACGGGCGCGACGGGCGGCGCGGGCTCGTGCCGGCCCTCGGCGCCGGGGCCGCCGTGGTCCTGGTCGTCCTCGTGGCGTTCGTGATGATGCCGGACTCGCCGGACGAGAACCCGCTCGGCGCCCGTCCCGGCCCGAGCGGCACCGCCGCGGTCGCGCCCGGCGACCCGTCGCGGTCGCCCGCGGACTCGGCGGCCCCGTCGGAGTCGGCGTCCCCGAGCGACACCCCGTCGCCGTCGGCCTCGCCGTCGACTTCGTCCGCGTCGCCCGGCCCGTCCGCGACGCCGCGCCGGACGCCGACGCGCACGTCCCGGCCGTCCCGCCCGTCCGCCCCGGACGACGGCGAGCCGGCCTCGGGGTCGCTGCAGGTGAACGGCGGTTCGTGCAGCCTGCACGGGTCCGGGGACGGCTGCTCGATCCCGGTGCGCGCGGTCGGCGGCGCCGTGAGCTGGTCGGTCGGCGCGTCGTCCCCGCTGTCCGCGTCGGGCGGCGGCACGCTGCCGAGCGGCGGCACCGGCGCCGCGAGCGTGTCGCTGGCCTGCTCCGAGCCCGGATCGGGGACGGGCGCGGTAACGTTCTCCCCCGGCGGCGCGTCGGTCCAGGTGTCCTGGATGTGCCCGGGCGGGGACGGCGACGGCGGCGGGCCGGGCGGCGGCGCGGACGGCGACTAGCGACCGGCCGGTCATGAGATCCACATCACTTTCGCGCGCGTAGTACCTGATCAAGGCGCGGAAACGGCCACGGGGCGTGCCTCGCCCGTCACAAAGATTCGGTCATCGGGGAGAAATCCGCGAAATTTGGTGGCAAGATCGGGCAACCAGAGCGGCCCGACGAACGTCGGCGCTCACCGGGGGCGCACGATCGCACACGCCGGAATCGACCGAGGAGGACATCCGTGGCCGGTGAGCCGAGGTCCGGGCAGCACGACGCCGTCCGGCTGACGGAGTCGCTGCGGGCCGGGGACGTCATCGCGCTGACCGAGGTCTACGACGCCTACGCGCCGTTCCTCTTCGACTACTGCCACGGGCTCCTGCGCGACCGCGTGGAGGCGGCCGGGGCGCTGCGGAACTGCGTGATCGCCGCGCGCGAGCACGCCGACCGGCTGACCGAGCCGGAGCGGCTGCG
Source organism: Spirillospora sp. NPDC052242 (assembly GCF_040679555.1). Taxonomy (NCBI): domain Bacteria; kingdom Bacillati; phylum Actinomycetota; class Actinomycetes; order Streptosporangiales; family Thermomonosporaceae; genus Spirillospora; species Spirillospora sp. NPDC052242. The sequence continues at coordinate 181,782 of NZ_JBFAUZ010000003.1, read as the reverse complement.
CGGCTGGCTGTACGCGATCGCCCGCAAGGAGTGCATGCGCCGCCGCGACAGCCCCAACCGGCACACCGGGCAGGAGGCGCCGGAGGCCGACGACGGGCTGTCCCCCGAGCAGATCGCGCGCCGCGACGAGCGCCGCAAGCTCGCGCACAGCGCGCTCGCGTCGCTGAGCGGGCGGCAGCGCGAGACGATCGACCTGCACGTCCGGCACGAGCTGGACGAGGTCGACCTGTGCGGCGTCCTGGGCGTGCCGCTGGAGGACGTCTACCCGCTCGTCGAGCAGACGCGCCGGGACCTCGGCGCCGGGGTCCGGGCGGCGCTGATCGCGCAGCACCACCTCCGGGACTGCCCGGCGGCCGCCGCGCTCGCCGACGCCTGGCCGCTGCCGCCGCAGGCCGCGGCGGCGCTCGTCCGGCACGTCGCGGAATGCCAGGCGTGCGGGTCGCGGGAGCTCCAGGTGCCGCCGCCGGACCGGCTGCTGGCGGTGCTGCCGATCGCCGCGATCCCGCCCGACCTGCGGCTGGACGTGCTGACCGCCGCGACCGCCGAGGACCGGGCCGCGAACCGGCGGGCGATCGCCGCGTGGACCGAGCCGTTCGACGAGTACGGCTGGCCGCTCCCCTACGAGCCGACGGTCACGCGCGCCAAGGAGAAGCCGCAGCGCAGGCGCGGGCCGGTGTACGCGGTGGCGGGCGCGGGGATCGCCGCGGTCGTGGTGCTCGCCGGGGCGCTCACCGCGTTCGGCGGCGAGGACGACGGCTCGTCGGCGCTGCCGGAGATCAGCGCCCAGCCGAGCATCAGCGACGCGTCCGGCGGGGCGATCCCGACCGAGTCGAAGCCGGTCGACCCGTCGCCGACGAGCTCGTCGCCGTCCCCGACCGAGTCGACGTCGCCGTCGGAGTCGCCGTCGCCGTCCGAGACGCCCTCGCAAACGCCGACGTCCGAGCGTCCGGACAACGACCCGCCGCCGTCCACGCCGGACCGCCCGGAGCGTCCCGAGCCCGGTCGCCTTCAAGCCAACGGCTGCGCGATGGGCGACGAGGACTCCTGCTCCGTCACGATCACGGCCGTGGGCGGCCCGGTGAACTGGCGCGTCACCGGCACGTCAGAGGGGTTGAGCGCAGGCGGGAGCGGACGGCTGTCGGAAGGCGAGCAGGCCACGGTGACCGTTCGCCAAACCGACAACGACTGGGGCTGCTGGGGGCAGAAGTCCGGATCGGTCGCCTTCTCCTCCGGCGGATCCGCCTCGGTGTCCTACTGCTGACGCCCGCCGGCGCCGCCCCGCCCGGCCGGAACGTCAGAACGCGCCGGTGTCGAGGACCCGGTGCGCGCGGGCCAGCAGCACCGGCACCGCGTCCCCGATCCGGTCGAACCCCTCGCCGACGGTCGCCTTCTGCAGGTAGCGGGCGTGGATGCCCTCGAGGATGACCGCGAGCTTGAAGCACGCGAACGCGACGTAGTAGTCGAGGTCGGCGACGTCGAACCCGGTCAGCTCGGCGTACCGGGCGGCGAACTCGGCGCGGGTGAGGAACCCGGGCGCCGCGGTGATCGTCGCGCCGACGGGCAGCAGCTCGTCCGCGGCGTCGGCGGCCTCCGCCCAGTACACGAGCGTCAGGCCGAGGTCCGACAGCGGGTCGCCGAGCGTGGACATCTCCCAGTCGACGACCGCCGCGATCTCCGGTTCGGGCTCCAGCCGGGCCAGCGCGTTGTCGAGCCGGAAGTCGCCGTGGACGAGCCGGGCCGGGGCGTCCGCGGGCAGCCGCTCGCCGAGCCGCGCGACGAGCCGGTCGTACTCGGGCAGGTCGCGGACGGCCCCGGTGGCGCGGATCGCCTCCTGCGAGCCGTCCCACTGCTTGCCCCACCGCTTGAGCTGCCGCGCCATGTAGCCGTTCGGACGGCCGAAGTCGGCGAGGCCCGCGGCGTCGACGTCCACGGTGTGGATCGCGGCGAGCGCCCGGACGAGCGCCTCGCTGAGCCCGCGCGCCTGCTCGGGGCTCATCCCGGCGGCGTCCTCGCGGGTGCGCAGGACCCGGCCGTCGACGAAGTCCATGAGGTAGAAGCGGGCGCCGATGACGTCCTCGTCGTCGCAGAACGCCAGCGTGTTCGGCACCGGGACGGACGTCTTCCCGCCGAGCGCGCTCAGCACCCGGTACTCGCGGGCCATGTCGTGCGCGGTGGGCTGGACGTGCCCGAGCGGCGGGCGGCGCAGCACGATGCGGCGGGCGCCGGCCGGGCCGCCGTCCAGCGTGATGCCGTAGGTGAGGTTGGAGCGGCCGCCCGCGATGAGGTCGATCGCGGTGATCCGGCCGCCGCCGGGCAGCGCGCCGGCCAGCCAGGCCGCGAGGCGGGGGACGTCGATGCCGGGGACCCCGGCCGGAAGGTCTGCGTCAACGGTCATGACGCCCTATTAGAACGCGACTCGGTTCGGAAGGTAAACCCCCGCGGGGTTTGCCCGCGATCGGATGTCCTTGCTCACCGTAATTATTCGGCCACATCCGGCCGTCGCGTCACACTGATTTACCGAGCGTCAAGTGCCAGTGTTGACTTGCGCCGGATTCACCCCCGCATGGACCGGTTCATGAGAATCTCGCCCGGCCGTTCGGCACCGCGCCGGGCGCTCCGGGACCGCGGGGGGACCGCGCGAGCGGCGACGACCTGGGCGAAGTGGGCGCCCGGGGCGACGTCGCGGCCGCCGACACCGGCCCGTGGCGGCAAGCTGGACATTCCGGTCTCGCTGGGCTAAGAGAATAGGACTAGACCATTCGGGGCCGACCCCGGCCCGATTGGGGGGACGCACCGTGGCAGACGCATGGCTGCCGGGAGCCGCACGCATGCCCGTACGAGACGACGGCGGAGGAATGCAGGGAGGTGCGCCCCGGGTCGTCTGGTTCACCGGGGACCACGATCCCCGCTCCGTCTCCGCCCGCTCCGTGGCCGCCGACCTCGCCAAACAGGACCGCCCGACGCACCTGGTCTGGCATCCCGGCACCGGCGAGGTCGTCCAGCTCCTCCCCGCCACCCGCGCCGCCCGGCTGCTCGCCGCCCCCGTGTGCCGCGAGGGCCGCACCTGCCTGCAGATCATGGTCGTCGGCCAGGCCCGCGTCCCGTTCACCGGCTCGCTGCTCACCGGCATCGACGGCATCATGCGCTGGCTGGACGCCTGGCACATCGCCCGCCGCTGGCCCGCCGGCCCGCCGCTGCCGTCCCCGCAGTCGTACCACTCGCAGCGCAGCCGCCGCGACTGGGCCCGCGGCGGGCACTTCGGCGCCTCGCAAACCCCGCTCGCCGAACGCCCCGACCCGGGCGGCATCGACATCCGCCGCATCACCGGACCGGACACGCCCGTCGCGCCCATCCCCCGGCCGCGCGCGCCGATCCCCGAGCCGTCCCTGCTGACCCGCACGGCGCCGCTGCCCGGCCCGGCACGCCCGCCGGCCGGTGACCCCGTCCCGGTCGGCGCCCGCTCCTAACCCGCGAGCCCGCGGATCACCGCGCAGCCCGCCCGCAGCTCCGCCGGGCCCGCCGCCGTCCCGTAGCCGATCACCAGCCCGGACGCGGCCGGCGGCCCGGCGGAGTGCTCCGCCAGCGTGTCCACCAGCACGCCCCGCGCCGCCGCCCGCGCCGCGACGTCCGCCGGATCCCCCGGGACGTCCACCACCAGGTGCAGGCCCGCCGTGTCGCCCTGCAGCCGCAGCCCGTCCAGCGCCCCCACCACCGCCGCCCGCCGCCGCGCGTACTCCCGGCTCATCCGGCGGACGTGCCGGTCGAGGTCCCCGCGCTCCAGCAGCAGCCGCAGCGCCTCCTGCGGCACCACGGCCGTCCGGTCGTTCAGCTCCACCCGCCGCCGCGCGACCGCCGCGACCAGGTCGGGACGCCCCACGAGCCACCCCACCCCCATGTCGACCGTGAGGATCTTCGACGTCGTCCCCAGGTACACCACGACCTCGGGGTCGAGCCCGTACAGCGCGGGCAGCGGCGCGACGTCGTACCGGAACTCGCCGTCGTAGTCGTCCTCGGCGATCAGCGCGCCCGTCCGCCGCGCCCACGCCAGCAGCGCCCGCCGCCGCGGCACCGGCAGCACCCCGCCCATCGGGAACTGGTGCGACGGCGTCGTGTACACCAGCCGCAGATCGTCCGGCAGCGCCTCGACGACCAGCCCGTGCTCGTCCACCGGGCACGGCACCGGCTCGGCGCCCCGCCCCGCCAGCACCGCCCGCGCCCGCCGGTAGCCGGGGTCCTCCACGCCCACCCGGTCGCCCGGCCGCAGCACCGTCGCCGCCAGCAGGTCCAGCCCGTTCGTCGCGCCCCGCGTGACCAGGACGTCCTGGCAGCTCACCCCGCGGTTCCGGCGCACGTGCTCGGCCAGCGCCGCGCGCAGCCCCGGCAGCCCGTGCGGGTCCTGCCGCCGCCGCGGCGTCACCCCGGACGCCAGCCGCCACGCCCGCCGCCACGCCGGCGTGTCCAGCGCGCCGACCCACGGCAGCCCCGGCCGCAGGTCGATCACCCCCCGCCCCGGCTCCGGCTCCGCGACCGGCACCCGCCCCGCGCCCGGCTCCGGATCGGCCGTCACCCCCTCCGCGACGTAGGTGCCCGACCCGTGCCGTCCCTCCAGCCAGCCCTCCGCGTACAGCTGCTCGTACGCCTCCGTCACCACCGTCCGGCTCACCCCGAGCCGCGCCGCCAGCGCCCGCGTCGCCGGCAGCCGCTCCCCCGCCGCCAGCCGCCCGTCCCGCATCGCGCCCCGCAACTGTCCCGCGAGCTGCGCGTGCAGGGACTCGTCCGCGTCCCGGTCGACGACGAGGGGCAGCAAAGTGGTCTCTCCTTATCGGCCTCAAGTGGCCCTGCCGACCAGGCCACCGCCGACCTAGCGTAATCGCACATGAACCCGCTCTCCGCGACGCCCCGCACCCGCCTCGGCCGCCTGCCCGAACGCTCGTCCGCCGACCGCGCCGACCTCCACGCGATCCTCGACGCCGCGCTGATCTGCCACCTCGGCGTCGTCATCGACGGCTCCCCGCGCGTCATCCCCACCGGCTTCGGCCGCCTCGGCGACACCCTCTACCTGCACGGCTCCACCGGCGCCGCGAGCCTCCGCCACGGCCCGTCCCGCGACGTCTGCGTCACCGTCACCCACCTCGACGGCATCGTCGTCGCCCGCTCCCTGTTCCACCACTCGCTGAACTACCGCAGCGCGATCGTCTACGGCACCCCGACCGTCCTCACCGGCGACGACAAGCTCACCGGCCTCCGCGCCATCACCGAGCACCTCGCCCCCGGCCAGTGGGACACCGCCCGCCGCCCGAACCGCAAGGAACTCGCGGCCACGACCGTCCTGGCCCTCCCCCTCGACGAGGCGTCCGTCAAGATCCGGCAGGGGCCCCCGGGGGACGACCCCGAGGACCTCGCCCTCGACGCGTGGGCCGGCGTCGTGCCCGTCCGCCAGACGTTCCTGCCCCCGGTCCCCGACCCGACGCTGCGCCCCGGCATCGAGCCCCCGCCGCACATCACGTCCCGTCCGGCGTCCTGACACTCGATGCCCCGCGTGCTCGCGCATGGTCGTAAGGTGAAGGCCATGAACGAGCGGCTTGTCTGGATCGACTGTGAGATGACGGGGCTCGACCTGCGCCGGGACGCCCTGATCGAGATAGCCGCGCTGGTCACCGACAGCGATCTGAACATCCTGGACGAGGGCGTCGACATCGTGATCAAGCCCCCGCCGGAGGCCGTCACCCAGATGACCAAGATCGTCCGCGACATGCACACGACCTCGGGCCTGCTCGACGTCCTCCCCGGCGGCGTCACGCTCGCCGAGGCGGAGAAAACCGTCCTCGACTACGTCCGCGGCCACGTCAAGGACGCCAACAAGGCCCCCCTGTGCGGCAACTCGATCGCCACCGACCGGTCGTTCCTCGCCCGCGACATGCCCGCCCTCGACGCCCACCTGCACTACCGCATGGTCGACGTCTCCTCCATCAAGGAGCTGGCCCGGCGCTGGTACCCCCGCGCCTACTTCGCCAGCCCGGAGAAGAAGGGCGGCCACCGCGCCCTCGCCGACATCACCGAGAGCATCCAGGAGCTGCGCTACTACCGCGCCGCCGTCTTCGTCCCCCAGCCGGGCCCCGACTCCGACACCGCCCGCGCCCTCGCCGCCGAGATCTCCGGCTGACCCACCCCCGCGGACCCGCTACACTACTGGGAGCCGGACCCGTTCCGGCCACGGTGGGTGTAGCTCAGCTGGCAGAGCACTTGGTTGTGGTCCAAGATGTCGGGGGTTCAAGTCCCCTCACTCACCCCAGGCAGAAGCCCTGGTCATCGTGACGGTGGCCAGGGCTTTCGCGTGTGCGGCGGGTCAGGTGCGGGCGATCTTGCGGGGGAAGACGACGGCGGTCAGCCAGATCGCGAGGGCCATCAGGATCGTGCACCAGAGGATGCCGATCCAGGCGTCGGAGCCCGGGGCGTGGCCGTTCATCAGCGCGCGGGAGGCGTCGATGATCGGTGTCATCGGCTGGTGCTCGGCGATGGGACGCAGCCAGGACGGCATGGTCTCGACGCGCGCGAAGCCGCTCGACACGTAGGGCAGGAAGAGCAGGCCGAAGCCGTAGCCGTTCGCGGCCTCGGCCGAGCCCGCCACCATCCCGAGCATCGCGAACACGCACGTGATCATCAGGATCCAGACGGCGATGAGGCCGACGGCGCCGAGGAACTGCGGGACGTTCGCGTCGGTGCGGAAGCCGACGGCGAAGCCCACGAGGATCACCACCGTGGTCGCCAGCATGTTGCGCACCATCGAGGACGCCGTGTGGCCGAGCAGGACGGTCACGGACGGGAACGGCATCGTGCGCAGCCGGTTCATGAACCCGGTGGTCATGTCGTTGCTGACCACGACGGACGTGTAGGACGCGCCGAAGCCCGCGGCGGTCAGGGCGATCGCCGGCATGACGAACGCCAGGTAGGCCTCGCGCCCGCCGCCCCCGCCGACATCGATCGCGCCGCCGAGGACGTAGGTGAAGACGAGCATCAGCATGACGGGCAGCATGACGGCCATCAGCAGGGACTCGCCGTCCCGGAAGGAGTGCCGGAGGCTGCGGACGGTGAAGACGTGCAGGCCGGTGAGGAAGCCGGCGCCGCGGGCCGGTGCGACGGGCGGCGCGGTGACGTGCGCGGCGGTCATGCTGCCTTCTTTCCGGTGAGCTGGAGGAACACCTCGTCGAGCGTGGGACGGCGGACGGTGACCTGGACGTCGGGACGTGCGGCGGCCAGGGCGGCGAGGTGGCGGGAGACCTCGGCGGCGGAGCCCCGGGTGGGGATCTCCTCGATGACGCGGCCGTGGCCGTCGTGCAGCTGGATGGTCGAGCCGCCGACGCGTTCCTTGAGCTGGGACGCGGTGCCGTCGGCGACGATGCGGCCGCCGTTCAGGACGAGGATCCGCTCGGCGAGGACGTCGGCCTCTTCGAGGTACTGGGTGGTGAGGAAGATCGACGTGCCGCCGGCGGCGAGGGCGGCGATCTCGTCCCACAGCGCCCGCCGGCTGCGGGTGTCCAGGCCGGTGGTGGGCTCGTCGAGGAAGATCAGTCTCGGGTGGGCGATGAGGCTCACCGCGATGTCGAGCTTGCGGCGCATGCCGCCGGAGTAGGTGGCGACGCGCCTGCCGGCCGCCTTCGCCAGGTCGAAGCGGTCGAGCAGGTCGGCGGCGCGGGCGGCGGCGGCGCGGCGGGAGAGGCCGAAGAGCCGCCCCATCATGAGCAGGTTCTCGATGCCGCTGAGCTGGGCGTCCACGGCGGCGTACTGGCCGGTCAGCGAGATGAGGCGCTGGAGTTCCTTCTTGTCCCGGCGGACGTCCAGGCCGAGCACGCGGGCGGCGCCGGAGTCGAAGGGCGTCAGCGTGGACAGGATGTTGACCAGCGTGGTCTTGCCCGCGCCGTTGGGGCCGAGGAGCGCGTGGACGCCCGGCGGGAGCCGCAGGTCGAGGCCCCGGAGGACCTCGTGCTTCCCGAAACCCTTGGTGAGCCCGTCGAGCTCGACGAGGTGTTCTGTGTATCGCATACACTGAGTATGGCATACACCGTTTATGACGTACACCGTTTATGACATACACAGTGCCTGAAGTGAGAGCATCGGGACCATGGGAGAGACGACCGAGACCGGCCTGCCGCGCGCCCTCGCGATCGCCTGGGGCGTGCAGGACGTCCCGCAGCGCGGCCCGAGCCGGGGGCTGACGCACGAGCGGATCGTGGCCGCCGCGATCGAGATCGCCGACGCGGACGGGCTCGGGGCCGTGACCATGCAGGCGGTGGCGAAGTCGCTCGACTTCACCACCATGTCGCTCTACCGGTACGTGTCCAGCAAGGACGAACTCCTGCGCCTCATGCAGGACGCCGCGGTGACCGTCCCCGAGAAGGTCGAGCTACCGGACGACTGGCGCGACGCCCTGCGGGCGTGGGCGGACCTGATCCGGGACGCCTACCGCGCCCACCCCTGGGCGCTCGAACTCCCGCGCGGGCAGGCGGCCGTCCTCATGCCGCGGACGGTCCGCACCGCCGACCTCGGGCTGGCCGCGATGGCGGGCCTCGACCTGTCCGACGGCGAGAAGATCGCCGCCATCCTCCTCATCTCCCAGCACGTCGCCTCGATGGTGGAGCTGGAGCGGTCCCTCGAGGCCGAGGGCGAGGTCGTCGCCACGCCGGAAGGGGTGGAGATGCTGCGCCGCGCCATCACCCCCGACCGATTCCCGCACCTCGCCGAGGTCATGGCCGCCGGGGGCTACATCGCCGACGCCCCCGCGCGCCCGGACGACCCCGAGGGCGTCGACGGCGAGTACGCCTTCGGCCTCGACGTGCTCATCGCCGGCCTCGAGTCCCTCGAACGCCGCCGCCGGGAATGACCGTCACGGACGGACGAACGGGGGCAGCGACCGGCGCCGGGCGCCGAGCAGCGCGGCCAGGGTGAAGGAGTCGGTCAGTTCGCCGCCGTCCTGCAGGTCGTCGAGGTCGCGGGTGTCGAAGAGGGCGACGCCCTCGATGCCCTCGTCGGCGGCGACGCGGCGGGGCGGGTCGACGCGGGCCCAGAAGAGGTCGGCGGCGCCGCCCGTGATCCCGGTGTCGGCGTGAATCCGCCCCAGCGGCGTCAGGTCCCGCGCGGTGACGCCGATCTCCTCGCGGAGCTCGCGCAGCGCCGTGTCCGCCGCGGACTCGCCCGGGTCGGCGAAGCCCCGGGGAATCTCCCAGTGCCACCGCCGGGTCGAGTGGCGGAAGTGCCGGATCAGGACGACCCGGTCGCCGCACACGGGAAGGACGGCGGCGCCCGCCCCGCCCGCCGTCGGCAGGATGCGGACGTGGCCGCCGACGGAGCCGTCCGGGAACTCCACCGGGTCGCGCACGACGGTGATGTAGGGGTCCCGGTAGCGGACGCCGTACGGGCCGCCGCCGGACGGCGCGGACGGCAGCAGCCGCACGGGCGCGCCGTCCGGTTCGGCGAACGCCTCCGGCCGCTCCCGCCGGAGCCGTTCGTACGCGGCCGCCGGATCGTCGCTCATTCGGCCTCGCCCGACTGGTCGGCACCGTTCTGCGCCGGAGAAAGCCGGGTGCCGTGGGCCGCGAGATAGTCGATGATCTTCTGTGCCTCGCGGGCGGGGTCGTCCATTCGCATGTCCAGGATCTGCGCGGTGTTCTCGATGCGGTAGCGGGCCCGGGACTCCAGCAGCCGCCCGAGCCCGAGCCGGACGGTGACGCGCGCGGCCCGGCCGAGCGCCATCCCCGCGGCGTCGCCGATGACCTCGTACCCGATCGAGTGATCGTTCATGTACACCACGTTGATCGTCACCGCGCCGATGTCGATGGCCAGCTCCGCCAGCCCCCGGAACCTCCGCCCGACGCCGTCCTGCCAGTTCGCGGCGTGGATCTCCTCGGCCTTCTCCAGCATCGCGACGTACGCGCCGGTGACGGCGGCGGCGCCGCCCGCCTCGGCCGCGAGGTCCTCCACGGACGTCGTGCCGAGCAGCCCGGCGAACGTGTCGCGGTAGACGCGCCACTCGCGTTCCGCGCGCACCTCCCGGATGTCCGACAGGGTCAGCCGGTCGAGGCTCGGCACCCGCTCCAGCAGGCCCTGCACGTTCTCGAACGTCAGGTTGCGGAGCATCCGGACGACCTGGTCGGCGTCGGTCCCCGCGAGTGCCCGCCGCCCGGCCCGCGTCCGGTCGGCGAGGCCTTCCTGCAGCGCCGTGCGGCGCGGCGACCCGCCGGGGGTGATGGCGTAGACGTCGATCGCGTCGGCGAGGTTCGTGCTGTACTTCAGGTCGAGCAGCTGCTTCAGCGGCGCGACGTGCGGCAGGTTCCGGTCGTACTCGCGGGCCGTGACGCTACCGCCCTCCCCCACGATGAACCGCTCGTAGAGCATCTGCCGGGTCACCGGGATCCCGCTGTTCGTGCGCTCGAACGCCCACGCGGCCACCTTCTTGAGGTGATCGCACACCGCGTCGGCCTCCTCCTCGCCCAGCCCGAGGTCGCGCCGCAGCGCGGGCGCGCGGAACTTGCCGAGCCGGGTGAGGAAGTTCTCGAAGCCGTCGCTCATCTGGAGGACGAGCTCCGAGTACGTCGCGTCGTCCCAGGCGAGGCGGAGGCACGACATGGGGGTCGTCTCCGCGATCGCCCGCCACCCCTCGAAGCCGTCCGTCACGTCGAACGCCGGGGCGGTCCCCGGGACGGGCGACGTCTCGTCCATGAGGTACGGGATGATCGTCCCGTCGGCCAGGAGGGCGCGGAACGCCTTCCGGTCGAGGCCGTCCCGGACGAAGTCCCGGTACACGATCCGGCTGTTGTACAGGTACGCCCGGTTGACGATGACCTTCTCGGCGTTCAGCAGCGCCCGCAGGTACTCGCGCCGCGCCCGGCGCTGCTGCTCGGCGCCGATCGCCTCGGTGACCCGCCCGGCCCGCAGCGCCGCGGCGAGCAACTCGTCGTCCAGCCACTGGTTGTCCAGCGACTGCGGCACGGCGGTGATCGTCCTGGCGAGATCACCGGCGATGAGCTGCTCGAAGGAGACGTTCCCCTCGTGATGAGCGACCATGTGCGGCTCCTCTGTCGACGGACTCGTCCCCGATCAGACGCCGTAAATGATCCACTCGGTTCACCGTCCGCCGCAAGAATCATGCGGTGTTTCCGGCCCGGCCCGGGCGGCGGCGCCGCCCGCGTCCATCGACTATGGATCACCGGCCGGTTATGCTCCGTCCTTATACCTGTCAACGACACCCCAAGGGCAACGGATGAGTGTCGATGAAACGGCCCCCCTGCGCGTGCTCGTGGTGGACGGCGACGCCCGGGCGCGCGCCGACGTGATCGCCCTGCTGGAGTCCAGCGACGAACTCTCCGTCGTCGCCGACGCCGCCACCGGGTCCGCCGCCCTCGCCCTCGCCGAACGCCTCCGCCCCGACATCGTCCTCGTGGACGCCGCCGCGGCCCGCCTCTCGTCCGCCCTCGCCCGCACCGCCCGCGTGTTCGTCCTCGCCGCACCCGGCGACGACGCCGCCGCGTCCGCCGTCCGGGACGGCGCCTGCGGCCACCTGGTCCCCGGCGCCTTCACCCCGCAGGACCTGATCCGCGGCGTCCGCGACGCCTCCCGCGTCTCCCTCGGCCTCTCCGCCCGCGAGGCCGAGGTCATGGACCTCATCGCCACCGGCCGCTCCAACGGCGAGATCGCCCGCCAGCTCTTCCTCAGCGAGAAGACGATCAAGAACCACGTCAACCGCATCTACGCCAAGCTCGGCGTCAGCTCCCGCGCCACCGCGATCGCCCTCTGGCGCGGCATGATGAGCGTCATGCCGGCCAAGGACTGAAACCGATTCGCACTGGTCCGCAGGGGCTGATACTGTTCTTCCTGTCGCCAGGGACACCGGCCACGGCCGGAGCCCCGAACGACGGGCGCCGTTAGCTCAATTGGCAGAGCAGCGGACTCTTAATCCGCGGGTTCGGGGTTCAAGTCCCTGACGGCGCACCCGCAACCACCAGGGCGCACACCGTAAATCGGTGCGCGCCCTATTTGCGTTCCGACACCACCGATGAGTTCCGGTCACGGCAGCGGTCCGACTTCCGAAACGACCGAGAGGATTACTTCGGTGGACTTGTACAGCGTTATGCCGGTGAGCGACCTGCCGAGGGCATTGCAGTGGTTCGGCGCACTCTTCGGCCGCCCCGCGGACGAGACCGTCGGCGACGAACACCTGTGGCAGGTCGGCGAGAACGCCTGGATCGCCGTCGAACCCCGCCCCGACCGAATCGGCCAGGCCGTCGTCACCCTCGGCGTCCCCGACCTCGACACCATCCTCGCCCGCCTCGAACCCCACGGCACCCCCCACACCCCCGTCGAGACCTACGCCAACGGCGTCCGCCACACCACCGTCCAAGACCCCGACGGCAACACCCTCTCCCTAGCCGAACCCCCGAACGTCCCGTAGCGCGCGTCCGACGGACTACGTGTTGGTGCAGAGCAGGCCGCCGCCTGCCCGATAGGCGCGGGCGAGCCCCTCGAACTGGTGGTGATGCCGCACCTATCGCTTCAGGAGAAGTCCGCCTCGGTGATGCCGTCGGGGTGCCCGGGCGGCCACTGCACCAACTCGATCCGGTAGCCGTCCGGGTCGGTGAGCCACGAGGTTCTCGGCCCGTCCGGGCCGCCCGGATACTGGACCGGTTCCGGCTCCAGGCCGCGGCCGGTCAGCATCTCCAAGGTGGTGGTCAGCGTGTCCACCTGGATCGCGAGGTGGTCGAAACCGCTGCCCACGTCGACGCGTCCGCCGCTCGGGCGGTGGACCAGTTCGAGCGAGGCCGCCGGTTCGCCGGGGAACTTGAGGATCGCGAGGCGGGTGCCGTCGCCGCCCTCGACCCTGCCCATCTCGAGGTACCCCAGGGCGGTGTAGAAACGCAGCGAGTGGTCCAGGTCGGTGACACGGTAGGAGAGGAAGAGCGTCTTCATGCGGCCTCCCGGCCGGAGTGGAGCACGCGGTAGCGCAGGTGCGTGACGTCTCGCCCCTCCAGCCGGCGGACGAGATCGAGTTCGATGTGCTCCCCACCGAGATGGTCGAACAGCCGCCGGCCGTCCCCGAGGAGCACCTGAACCAAATGGATCTCCATCTCGTCGATCTGCCCCGCTCGCAGCAGGGCCTGGGCCGCGCCCGCCCCGTGGACCATGACCGGGAGGTCCCCGGCGGCCACCCGGGCCCGGCGGGCGCAGTTCTCGACATCGGTGACGAACCGCGCGTGGCCGGGCGGCACGTCGCCGTCGTCCACGTGGTGGGTGAGGACGAAGATCGGCACGCCGCCGTGGTGGTCGCCCTGCCAGCGCCCGGCGAGTTCGAACGTCCGCCGGCCGGAGATCACCGCGCCGGTCGCCAGCGCTTCGCGGTAAACCTGTCCGTTCGGGCCGTCGGATTCCCGATCGTCGAGCCAGTTGAACAGACGTCCGCCGTCGCGTCCCAGCTCCTGGCCCGGCCGATCGTCCGGTCCCGCGATGAAGCCGTCGAGCGACATCGACATGTACAGCCGAATCGGGTTGCGCATCCTGGCCCTCATCTCCTCCAATACATCGGAGTGCATGGGTTCCCGCTCCCCCGCAGAGGCGGGTCTGCCACAGGGGAAGACTGCGAGCAACCGGCAAACTCATCGGCCGGAGCACACTGAGATTGCTCAGGTGGCACTGAACGCGGATCGTGCAACGAGAACACGCATGGCAAGAGCCCATGCTTCGGGCCGGTTGTCAGTCGGCGATCCACCCGCCGTCGATGACGTGCTCGGTGCTCGTAATGCCATGATCGCCGTGACCGAGACGGCGCCACGCCGTATCGCCGTGAGCATGCCGTCCGTTGGATGGAGCCCACCCGGGCGCGCTGCGCGCCCCGGCCTGCGCCGCCGCGGCCTCGGTCAGCCTGCGAACGGCGAACTCGACCCGACCGTCCACGACGATCGTCTGCAGCCCGCAAATGTCACCCGAGAAACAAATGAGAACGTTGTTATTCATGGGATCGTACGCCCGCCTTTTCTGCGGCGAAATGTGGTCACGGCTGGTGACATCCCGCTCTTGCTGTGGATTATGAAAGGAGGCGTACTCGGGAGGGTGCATGGGCAATGCCGCCGCGAACCGTATCCTGTCAGTGGACACCGCCGCACCGACTCCGAACTCTTCCGCCGCACTGGCCAACGCCGTCTCCGCGTTCGGCGCAGCGGTGCAGCATCCTCTCGCAGCCGGACTTGGCGGAGAGGAATACCAGATCCAGGACCCGGTAGCGCAACTCGTCCGGGCAGCGGGAAACGCTCTCGGGTTGCCGGTGACCATGCACAAAGAGGTCTCCCTCAGCGACCTGTTGATCCGTCCGGACTTCGCCGTCGACCTGGCCGGTGGACGGGTGGGCTACATCGAGGTGAAGGCACCCTCGAAGAGCATCAGTCCTAAGGACTGGCCCGCACGTTCGCACGACCGCCTCCAATGGCAGAAACTGAGTCTCCTGCCGAACGTGCTTCTCAGCACAGGGCAGTGCTTCGCGCTCTACCGCGACGGCGTCCGAGTCGGCCCAGTCGCCAGGCTGGAAGGGGCCCTCGATCGGGCGGGACGTGCGCTGCGTCCCGCCGACGCCGAACTCGCGCGGGTCCTGCACGACTTCCTGACCTGGGCCCCCGATCCGCCGCACGACCTGCGCACCCTGGTCCGGACCGCCGCCCGCTTGTGCCGCTACCTGCGCGAAGAGGTGCTGGAGGTACTCGAACACGAACGGCTGAAGAACGACAGACCGTTCACCACACTGGCGGAAGAGTGGCGGAGCATCCTGTTCCCGCGAATGACCGAGCCCGCCGACTTCGCCGACTCGTACGCCCAGACGATCACCTTCGCGCTACTGCTGGCGCGCGCCGCCGGCGTGTCGTTCGAGGGAAACGATCTGCCGTCCATCGGACGGCAACTGGGCAAGCGGCACGCCCTGATCGGCAAAGCCCTCGGTGTCCTCTCCGATCCGGCGGCCGCCGACAACCTTATGGTGGTGGAGACTCTCAGAAGAGTCATCGGCGCTGTCGACTGGGGCCGATTCGACCACGCCGATATCAATGCTCACGCACTCCTGTACGAAGTGTTTTTGAGCGAATATGACGCAAAACTCCGACGCCTCAGCGGCTCTTACTACACGCCCGACCGTCTTGCCGCCGCGATGGTCAGCTTCACCGATCTCGTCCTGAAGAAGAAGCTGGAGCGCCCTGAGGGGTATGCCTCGGACGACGTCATCGTGGTCGACCCCGCGATGGGCACGGGGACGTTTCTCGTCGAGATCGTCAGAGCGGTGGTCAGGACGGTTGTGGAGGCGCAGGGCGACGCGACGGAGCAGCGCCTTCGTGACCTCTTCCAGAAACGGTTGATCGGCTTCGAGCGCCAGGTCACCCCTTATGCCGTCGCCGAACTCCGGCTCCACGATCTGCTCCGCGAGTACGGCGCGGACGTCCCGCCGCAGGAGATGCGCTTCCTCGCCGACACGTTCGACGACCCGGACAAGCAGGAGATCGCCTTCGGGCAGATGTACGCCGAGCTGCAGAAACAGCGCGAAGGCGCCAACAAGGTCAAGCGAGACCTCCCCGTGATGGCCATCGTCGGCAATCCGCCCTACCTCGACCGGGCGCACACGCGCGACCCCGCCCCTTGGGTCGAGGACAGGCGCGACCCGGGAAGACCCGACAGCCTCACCACCCGTCCGTCCCTGGACGAGTTCCGGCAGCGTGGCAAACTCGACTACAAGCTGGCTGCGACATGGGTCTTCTACTGGAGGTGGGCCATCTGGAAGGCGTTCGAGGCCCATCCGGACGACCCCGCCGGTCTCATCGCCTTCATCACCCCGTCTTCCTACCTGTCCGGTGCCGCCTTCGCGGGGATGCGAAGCCACCTCCGCAAGGTCGCGGACGAGGGCTGGATCATCGACGTCTCCCCGGAAGGGCATCAACCGCCCGTACCGACCCGGCTGTTCCCGAAGGTCCAGCAGCCGCTGGCCATCGCCGTTTTCGTGAGGTATGCCGACGCCGACCCGCGAACCCCGGCCCGGATCCACTACCGCAACGTCACCGGCATCCAAGAGCAGAAGCTCACAGCTTTGGAATCCCTGGAACCGGACACCGAGGGCTGGGAGCTGTGCCCAGACGAGTGGAAGGCCGAGTTCCGCCCCACCTCCGCCACCGGCTGGCACACTGCCCCATCGCTCGCCGAACTGCTGCCCTGGCAGACACCCGGTGTCAGAACAAAGCGGACATGGGTAATTGCTCCCTCCGCCGAAGTGCTGGAGCGGCGCTGGACCACACTCGTTAACAGCCGGCCGGAGGATCGAACGGACCTGATGAAGGTGACTAGGGACCGCGATCTGGACACCATGCCGGCGCCAATTCCCAACCAGCCGCACCCGGGCGTATCACTCAGGCAAGAGACCACGCGGCGTCCAAACGTCGTGCCCTTCGCCTACCGTAGTTTCGACCGGCAATACCTCCTCCTTGATCCGAGAGTGGTCGATTTCGCCAGCCCGGATCTGTGGCGCGTCTCCAGCGATGAGCAGGTCTACGCCAGCGAGCAGCACACCAATGTCTTGAGTGAAGGCGTCGCGCTGACCTTTACCGCGCTTGTGCCGGACATGCACCACTTCCAAGGCCATCACGGCGGTCGCGTGCTTCCCCTGTATCGGGACGTCGAGCGGACGGCCAACGTGACGCCCGGTCTGTCGCTGTACCTGTCCGACATCTTCGAGATCACAGTCACCGACGAGGACGTTTTCGCCTACATCGCCGCGGTCGCGGCGCACTCGGGCTACACGCGCCGCTTCAGCGAGCAGCTCGTCAACCCGGGGCTGCGCATCCCGCTCACCCGCGACGCCACGCTCTGGGGTCGCGCGGTCGAGTTGGGCCGGACGGTCGTCTGGCTGCACACGCGCGGCACCCGCTTCGCCGACGAGACAGAGGAGCGCCCCCTTCGAGCCCCCCGTCTTCCGGATGCCGAAAGACCCCGGATCGAACGCGCCATCCCCTATCGGGCCGACTGCATGCCGGACGGCGTCGGATACGACGAGCAAACCTGGACGCTGCTCGTCGGGGACGAAGGGCGGGTCGCACCGGTCCCCGCGTCCGTATGGGCGTACAACGTCGGCGGCATGCGCGTGGTGAAGAAGTGGGTCGGATACCGGCTACGGCACCCCAGGCGACGGAAAGCCGCGTCGCGGCTGGATCTGATCAACGCAGAGCACTGGACTTCCGAGTTCAACAACGACCTTCTCGACCTGTTGCACGTCCTCGGGCTCCTCGTACGGCTCGAACCCGCACAGGACGCCCTTCTCGGCGAGATCTGCTCGGGTTCGCAGGTCACGGTGGCCGACCTCCGGGCCGCCGCGCTGTTCCCTGTCCCCAAGACCGTCCGCGGCTCGATCAAACCGTCCGGCCGGGGCGGCCAGTTGGTGATGTAGCTCCACGACTCGGGCGGTTTCGGGGGTGTGGCCGGGTGTGGCCCGTGCGGGCGGAAGGGGGCGTTGGGCGTCGCCGGGGGACGTACGCTGCCTCTGCGCATGCAGATGATCGCCCTACGTGCTCACCTGTCCGTGGTGGTCGACGCTCCCGCTGTGTTGCGCGTGAACAGGCGCGAGCAAAGGAGCGAACGCGTGCAGCAGATGTCCAAGGGCGCCAACGTCGACCTGTCCGGCCCGTCCACGGCGACGGGGCCGGTCACCGTTGCGTTGAGCTGGATCGATCCGTCCGGTGAAGGCGAGGCCGACGTCTCGGTGCTCTTGATCGGCGAGGACGGCAAGGTCGGGGGCGACGCCGACTTCGTCTTCTACAACCAGCCCGCGACCGCGGACGAGTCGGTGCGGCTGCTCGGCAAGACCCCGACCGCGACCGGCAGTGAGGACCGGATCCTGGTCGACCTCGGCGCACTGCGGCCCGACGTGCACCGCGTCGTCGTGGCCGCCAGCCGTTACGCGGGGGCGACGTTCGGTGCGCTGGACGACCTGCGGCTGACCGTCTCCGACGGTGCGGGAGACGTGCTGCTGGCCTTCGACATCAAGGACGCCGATCGCGAGACCGCGTTCATCTTCGGCGAGCTGTACCGCAGGGGCGACGGCTGGAAGTTCCGGGCGGTCGGCCAAGGCTACGAGTCCGGGCTCGCCGGGCTGGCGTCCGACTTCGGGATCAACGTCGACGACGGCGACGAGGAGACCGGCGAGGCGGCCGCGGAGCCGGTCGGCGGGCCGGGCCGCCCGGCGCCGCCCGAGGAGGTTCGTCCGAAGCGCGTACGGACGGCCAAGAAGAAGACGACCGTGCGGAAGACGGCGAAGGTCAGCCTGGCCGAGCATCCGTCCTGGCAGCACGCGCGGCTGTTCCCGGTCACCGGGTTGCGCAACGACCAGGAACGCGAGGCCCGTGCCACGGCGACCCTGCTGGCCGTGATGGCACAGGTTCCGGAGTTCGGCCGCCGCCTGACCGCGCGGTTTAACGCCCCGGCCGGGACGATCCAGACGTTCGCGGAGGCGTCCTTCAAGCACGGTGACGGCAAGGTCCGGCCGGACGGCGTGCTGCGCGTGGCCCGGGCCGGCCGGATCTGGACCGCCCTGATCGAGACCAAGACGGGCGGCAACCCGCTCAAGGCCGACCAGGTGGCGGCCTATCTCGAGGTGGCGGCGCGGCAGGGGTACGAAACCGTGATCACCCTGTCGAACGATCTCGCGCTGGACAACGAGCATCCGCTGAGCGTCGACAGACGGCTGCTGCGCAAGGTGGCGCTGCGCCACCTGTCGTGGGCCGAAGTGGCCCACGAGGCGGAGATGCTGTGCCTGCACGACGGCGTGGCCAATTCCGTCCACGCGTGGCTGCTCAGCGAGCTGCTGCACTACCTGCGGCAGGACAACGCCGGTTGCCAGGGGTTCCGGGACATGGGCGCCGCGTGGGTGCCCGTGCGCAACGCCGTCACCGCGGGCACGCTGCGGCTCGGTGACCGGCGTGCCATGCAGGTGGCCGAGAGCTGGGAGAAGCTCGTCCGGCAGCTGTGCCTGCGCCTCGGCGGGCGGACGGGCCTCGCCATCGCGCCCGTGCTGCGCAAGCGGCGCGACGGGGACGCCTCGGTGCGCCGCCTGCAGACGGTGACGTCGCTGGTGGAGTCGGGACGCATGAGCGCCGAGATTCGCGTCCCGAACGCCGGCGGGCCCGTGCTGCTCGAGGCGGACCTGCGCACCGGCCAGATCGAGACCACCGTCGAGATTCCCGCGGCGGCGCGCGCTCGTCCGCTGACGCGGGTCCAGTGGCTACTGCGGCAGCTGGCCGACGCCCCGCCCGAGCTTCGCGTCGAGGCCCTCGCCCCCGGCTGCAAGACGGGGCCCTGCGACCTCCTGAAGAACCTCGTCAGCGAGCCGGGCCTGCTCCTCCCGGGTGACGCGCAGCAGATCGACGCCTTCCGCCTGACCCTCGCGACGAGCCTGGGGACCAAGCGCGGCACCGAGGAGACCGGCTTCGTCCGCAGTATCGACACCGCCATGGACCGTTTCCACCAGGAGATCCTCCAGGTGCTGAAAGTCGATCCCGCACCCGCCGGATGAGGGCGGTGGTCAGGTCTTGGGGGTGTAGGGGGTGGCTTGGAGGGTGAAGAGGTGGGCGTAGTCGCCGTTCGTTGACATCAGGGTGTCGTGGGTGCCGCGTTCGGTGATGCGGCCGTCGTTGAGGACGGCTATGAGGTCGGCGTCGCGGACGGTGCCGAGGCGGTGGGAGATGAGGATGCTGGTGCGGCCCCGGCGGTGGCGGCGGAGGGACGTGTGGACGGCGTGCTCGGCCTCGGCGTCGAGGCCCGAGCTGGGTTCGTCCAGGAGGAGCAGGTCGCGGTCGCGGCGCAGGAGGGCGCGGGCGAGGGCGAGGCGCTGCCACTGCCCGCCGGACAGGGCGACGCCCGCGTCGTCCTCGCCGGCGAAGATGCGGCTGAGCATCGTGGCGTAGCCGTTCGGGAGGGCCTCGATCGTGTCGTGGACGCCCGCCTGGTGCGCGGCCTCGCGGATGCGGGCGGGATCCTGGACGGTGATGTCGCCGAGGTTGATGTTGTCGGCCGCGGTGAGGTCGTACTCCATGAAGTCCTGAAAGACGACGCCGATGCGTTCGCGGAGGTCCGCGGGGTTCATGTCGCGCAGGTCGACGCCGTCCCAGGTGATCGAGCCCTTGTCGGGGTCGTAGAGCCTGCAGAGGAGTTTGACGAGGGTGCTCTTGCCCGCGCCGTTGACGCCGACGAGGGCGACGCTGCGGCCGGACGGGATGAACAGGTCGATGCCGCGCAGGATCCACGGGTGGTCCTCGCCGTAGCGGAACCAGACGTCGCGGAGTTCGATGCCCCGGCGCAGCGGGGGGACGGGGCGGCCCCCGGGGCGGGCGGGCAGGTCGGGTTCGGACGTGACGATCGTGGAGAAGTGGCCGAACAGGAGGAGCGCGTTGTGGGCGTCCGCCCACTGGTCGACGATCGAGGTCAGCGCGGTCTGGACGCCGGCGACCGCGGCGATGAACACGGTCACGTCGCCGGGGGTCATGCCGCCCGACGCGGCGTCCAGGACGGCCCAGACCAGGCCGGCTCCCGCGACCGCGCTCCCCAGCAGGGCGAGGACGCCCTGGCCGCGCAGGGTCTTCAGGTCGACCCGGCGCTCGGCGGCGTTGATCGCCTGGATCTCGCCGAGCATCCGGGCGCGGAAGAAGTCGCCGAGTCCGAACAGGCGCGTCTCCTTGGCGGCCGCCGGTCTGGTCAGCAGTTCCCCGTAGAAGACCTCGCGGCGCATCGCGGGGCTGATCCGCCACATCGTCCGGGCGCGTTCCCGGCTCAGGCCGAGCTGGATCCGGACGGACGGCAGGGACGCCAGGGCGATGACGGCGATCAGCAGCGGGTTGATGACGACGAGCGTGCCGACGAAGCCGGACATGGTGATGGCGGACTGGCCGATGGTCAGGGCTCCGACGATCAGCCGGTCCGGTGCCTGCTGGCTGGACTCGCGCGCCAGGCGCAGCGTGTCCTGGAACGCGGGGCTCTCCAGGCGCCGCAGTCCCGCGTCGGCGTTGACGGCGCCGAACAGGCGGTCGGCGGCCAGGGCGCGCACCGCCCGGCGCAGCTGGGCCTGGGCGTAGGTGGACGCGTGCGGCAGCACGATCACGCACAGCCCGCAGGCCGCGAGCCCGGCGGCGAGGAGCGGCAGGACGTCCCGGTCCCCGGCGGTGAGCGCGTCCAGGACGAGCTTCGTCAGCCACGCCGTCGCGACCGGCGCCAGCCCGGCGAGGACGGCGAGGAGCACCGCGGCGGCGGTCGCGGTCCGGTGCGCCCGCCAGGCGAGCGCGGCGACGGACGCGGCGCGCCGCGCCGTCCCGTCCGGTCCGGTCACGTTCCCGCCGGCACCGGCAGCCCGGCCGGGGTGAGCGTGGCGGACGTCACCACGGCGCCCTCGCCCACGACGTAGAAGCTGGGGGTCGCGGGACCTCCGAACGCCGTGTTGAGCGGGCCGTCCACCGGTTCGACGACGACGGTGGCGAGCGGTGCGAGCGCGGCGGCGAAGTCCTCGGCGTCGGCGCGGTCGCCCTCGATCACCGCCAGGACGCGCGCGCCGGGGCGGCGGACGCGGTCGGTGAACTCGGGCAGCCGTTCCCGGCAGGAGGCGCAGGTGGTGGAGAACAGGGCCACGACCGTCGGCTCGGTGAAGAACGCGCGGGTCACGGCGGTGCCGTCGAGCGCGGCGGCGGTGAACTCGGGCAGTTCGGTGCCGGGCGGCGTGAACGGGACGGACGGGCGTGCGTCCTGCAGCAGCGCCGCGTGCTCGCGGAGGCGGCGGACGACCGCCAGGGTCAGGATCAGGTCGAACGCGCAGAGCAGGCCGACGAAGACGACGCCCGCGGCGAGGTATGGCAACGATGGTCCCTTGGGGCCGGACCGCGTCACGGGGACGGCGCGGTCAGCAGGTCGGTCAGGTCGTCGAAGAAGACGAACACGAGCGTGAGGACGCCCGCGCCCGCCACGGTGACGGCGGCGCCCGCCGGGTGGACCGGTCCGGGCGCCGCCGCGGCGGCGAGGCCCGCCGCGGCGACCGCCGCGAGGGCGAGGTCGCGGACGATGTGCGTGCGGCCGACGGGGACCGCGCGCGTCCCGAAGCAGCGGCAGGCCGCGGCCCGGCCGGCGCGGAGCGCGCGGTGGATCGCCGCGGCGAACACGAGCAGGACGGCACCGGCCAGGGCGAGCCCGGCCGGCGCCGTCCGTCCGATCGCGAGCAGGACGACGGCGGCCGACTCGGCGGCGACCGCCGCGGCGGCCGTCGCCGTCGCCGGCAGGCCGGGCGCCAGGCCCGGCACCGACAGCCGGAACTCGCGGAACGCCTTCCGGCTGCGGATCTTGCCGAGCACCGCGACCAGGAGGACGAGCCCCAGGACGCAGCGCGCGGCCAGCGCGACGTACTGCACGATCGGGTCGTCCGGTCAGCGGCAGGTGGTGATACCGGCGTAGAGGCAGCAGCGCAGGCCCGTGCGGGTCCACCAGCAGGGCTCGGCGCGGGCGGTCGTGCCGGGCAGGAGCCTGCCGAGCATCCGGTCGCCCAGACGGTTGACGGCACGCAACATGGGGTCTCCTCAGGTCGAGCCGGACGCGGTCCGGCTGCGGCTACGGGGTGAGGCGGGAGCATGCTCGGGGCTGATCGGCGCGCGCTGCCCAGAAGCTAACCCCGTTGATCACCGCCGACAAGAGAGCGCTTTCCGCCCGGTGCGATCTTGTGGACTATGCGATCAACGGCTCCCCCGGCCTTGGTGCTTTGTGCCATGGGACGGCCGTTGACCGGGCTCCGGCGACACGCTCAAGCGGCGCACCACCACGCCCAGTAGCCGGTCGCCCGGGTAGGGGCCGCGGTGGCGGGAGTCGACGCTGTCGGGGTTGTCGCCGAGGACCGCGAGGGCCCCGGCGGGCACCGTCCCGTCCGGTCCGGGGACGCCCGGGGGGAGCGGGTCGCCGGGGAGGGCGGCGACCCGCTTGACGTTCCAGTTCCGGCCGTCGGGGCCGGGCGGGCCCGGCAGGCGGGTGCCGTCCGGGGGCGGTTCCAGGACGACGACGTCGCCGCGGCGGACGCGGTGCAGGGGCCGCCGCCGGACCAGCACCCGGTCGCCGTCGTGCAGGGTGGGCGTCATGCTGGTCCCGCCGACGGTGACGACCACCAGCCGCCCGCGCGCCCAGCCGAGGGCGGCCAGCGCCGCCGCGACGGCGGCGACCGGCGCCAGCCGCCTCCATGAGATCGACATCCGGCTCATGGCCGACAGATCGTAGCCCGCGGCGCCGGTGCGGGCGGCGTCAGCGGAACAGCTTCGCCATGAACGGCACGGTGTCGGGCAGGGAGGCCGCCATCGTGGCGCTGTGGTCGGCGCCGAGGTACGGCTTGAACGTGACGTCGGCGCCCCGGGCCTCGAGGTCGGCGACCAGCTTGAGCGTCATCGGGATGGGGACGTCCAGGTCGTTGGTGCCGTGCGCGATGAAGACGGGACGGTCGTGGCCGGTGAGCGGGACGTCCAGCACGCTCGCGGCGGTGTCGTGGAAGCGGGCGTCGAACAGCGGCCGGGCGAGCATCTCGCCGAGCGAGATCCCGGCCATCCGCTCCTTGAGGTCGGTGTAGCAGAGCGTCGCCGCGTCGCGCACCGCGGCCCGGCCGGCCGAGGTGAGGTAGGGGGCGGGGTCGAACCCGGGGCGGGCGGCGGCGAGCCCGTTCAGCAGGTACGCGGTGTAGGGCGCGAGGCCGCCCAGTCCCAGGTCGGGGAGGTACGGGCCGGCGAGCGAGAACACTTGGGCCAGGTTGGACGGCGCCCCGGTGGCGACGGCGCCGCGGAAGTCGAGTTCGGGCGCGTACCGGGTGGCGAGCGACGCGGTGAAGAGGGTGGCGTGGCCGCCCTGCGACTGGCCGATCGCCGCCCAGCGGCGGGAGAGCGCGGGGGCGACCTTCCGGGCGGCGCGCACCATGTCGGTGACCGCGTGCGCGGCGGTCCGGCCGTCCAGGTAGGGGTGCGGTCCGGGGGTGCCGAGCCCGACGTAGTCGGTGGCGGCGATCGCGTACCCCGCGGCGAGCCAGCGGCTCAGGTAGCCGATGTCGCGTTCCGAGCGGCCGGCCGTGGACGGCGCGCACGCGTCGCCGAGGCCGACGGTGCCGTGCGCCCAGGACAGCACCGGCCACCCGCCCGCCGGGGCCCGCCCCGGCGGGACGAACACCGCGCCGCCGCTCAGCGCGGGACGTCCGGGGGGCCGGTGGTCGCGTACGTCACGCGGTGCGCGGCGCCGGTGGGACCTGGCCGATCCCGCGCTGCGCGGCGTCCCGGTCGGGCAGATCGCCGCCCGCTGGGGCTTCTCCCATCCCGCGGTGTTCACCCGCGCGTTCCGCGCCGCCTACGGCGTCACCCCCAGCGAGTACCGCCGGAGCGGCCCGGGGCCCGATCCGGCGTAGCCGTCCACAGCGCGGCGGCGGACGTCGTGGCCCGGTTCAGGGGCGCAGGACGAGCCTGATCGGGTTGCCCTCCTTGCTCGCGAGGCGCTCGACGGCCTGCGGCGCGTCGGCGAGGGGCAGGACGTCGGTGACGGACTCGGCGAGGTCGAGGCGGCCCTGCTCGACGAGCCGGACGAGCTGCTCGACGTGCTCGGGTTCGGAACCGTAGTGCCCGAGGACCTGCTGCCGCAGGTAGCTGAACAGGGTGTCGTGGGCGATGGTGACGGACCGTCCGCTGAGGCCGACGAGGACGAGCCGCCCGTCCTTGCCGAGGGCGCCGAGGGCCTGGTCGCGGACGGCGGGGACGCCCGCGAAGTCGAACGCGACGGCGAGCCCGCGGCCGCCGGTGGCGGCCTTGACCCGGTCGCCGAAACCGGGGTCGCCCGGGTCGAGCGCGAGGTCGGCGCCGAACCGCAGGGCGCGCTCCCGGGCCGGTTCCACGGGGTCGATCGCGATGATGGGGGCGGCGCCGAGCAGGCGCAGCAGCTTGACCGCGTGCGCGCCGAGCCCGCCGAGCCCCCAGACGCCCGCGGCCTCGCCGGCCTGCGTCCGGGCGGTGGCGCCGACGGCGGCCCACGGGGTCGAGACGGCGTCGGGGATGATGCACGCCTGCTCGAACGGCAGCGCGTCGGGGATCGGGACGACCGTCCGTTCGGCGGCGACGGCGAACTGCGCCCAGCCGCCGTCGTAGTCGACGCCGCGGGTGAGGATCGTCCCGTCCGGGTCCTCCTCGCCCGCCTGCAGGAGGACCCGCCGTCCGGGGGCGAACCGGGTCGCGCCCTCCCCGGCGGACTCGACGACGCCCGCGACCTCGTGGCCGAGCGTGACCTCGTCCCCGCGCAGGTAGAGCGGGCTGAGCGTGCCGTCGATCAGGTGCAGGTCGGACAGGCAGACGCCCGCGGCCTTCACCGCGATCCGCACCTCCCCGTGCCCCGGCTCGGGCACCGGGACCTCCTTGAGGGCGAACCTCCGGGTCCGCACGTCCAGCCGTCCGGCCAGCATCTCCGCCATGTCCCCCGACCTCCGTGCGCCGCGTGCTCCGACGGGCTCGTCGTACCCGCCGGCCGGGCACCGATGCGGGACGGGGCGGGGGTCAGGGCGCGGGGGTCAGCATGCGCTCGACGAGCATGTGCAGGTGGGCGCGGAAGCGTTCGACGGCGGCGGCGTCGCGCGGCCTGATCCCCTGGCCGCGCAGCCGCTGCGGGCCGGTCTCGCGGTCGGTGTAGACGATGCCGCCGCTCAGGAACCCGTAGACGCACCACACGATCGTCCACACCACGTGGTCGGGGTCGGCGCCGGGCGGGACCAGGGGGCGGACGGTGTCGACGACCCGCTGCGACAGCGGCCTCGTGTAGCTGTCCTCGAGGCCCGGGACGTCGGCGGCGTCGCCCATCCAGCGGTGCAGCCACAGCGCGAGGATGTCGGTGCGGTGCACGTAGAAGTCGAGGTAGACGTCCGCGAGCCGCAGCACGCTCGGCATGTCGGAAGTGAAGGCGGCCAGCGCCGGCTCCATCGCGTCCCGCTCGGCCTCGGCGGCGCGCAGGAACACGGCCCGGTACAGCCCGCCCTTGCCCTCGCCGAACGCGCGGACGTCCGCGACGTCGACCCCGGCGGCGTCGGCGACGAGCTGGAGGGTCGTCCCGTCGTAGCCCAGCTCGGCGAACAGTCGCGTGGCCGTGTCGAGCAGTCTGTGCAGCCCAGATCCTTCCACGTCGATCACTTTACGTGATCACGTGATGGCGGTCCGTGCCCCACCGGGGGCCCGGCCCGTCCACGGTCGGCGGGCGGCGCGGTGAGCCCGGCGGTGACGAACGCGATCACGGTGCGGGTCTCGGGGAGCGGCGCGACGGACGCGGGGGCGGGCGCGACCGCGCGCCCGTAGATCTCCAGCAGCAGCGTGAACGCCAGCCGCCACCGGTCGGCGATCTCCCGGACGGTCAGGTCCGGGAGCGCGCGGCCGAGCATGACCTCGAACGGCGCCTGCCCGAACCACGGGGAGCTGGCGGGCAGCCGCGACGCGGCCAGCACCGACCGGGCCAGCAGGTGGCAGAGCATGCGGCCCTTGTCGGTCCGGACGAGCTCCTCGAACGGCTCGACGATCGCGGTGACGAGGTCGGCGACGGCGAACGGCGCGCCGCCGTCCTCGCTCGCGGCGGACCGTTCGGCGATGCCCTCCAGCCGCTCCGCCCACAGCGGCAGCAGCTCCCGCTCGAGGAGCGCGGTGACGAGGCCCTCGCGGGAGCCGAAGTGGTAGTGGACGGCGCCGGGGTTCAGCCCCGCCTCGGCGTTGATCGCGCGGACGGACACCTGGTCGGCGTCCTTGGCGAGGAACAGCCGCTCGGCGGCGTCGAGCAGCCGGTCGCGGGTGGAGGTCGGGGCGGGGGCCATGCGGACATTGCATCACACCTGGTGCAATCACGATTCAATCAGTGATTGAATATTGTGAGAGAGTTTGCCGACCGTGAGGAGACCGAGCATGGGAACCTTCGCCGTCACCGGGTCCGCGTCCGGCATGGGCGCGGCCACCCGGGACGTCCTGGTCGAGGCCGGGCACACCGTCATCGGGGTCGACCTGCGCGACGCGGACGTCATCGCCGACCTCGGCACCGCGCAGGGCCGCGCGACCGCGGTGGCGGAGGTCCTGGCGCGCTGCGGCGGCACCCTCGACGGCGTCGCGGCCGTCGCGGGCGTCGGGCCGAACATGCCGGACTCCGCCGCCGTCCTGTCGATCAACTACTTCGGGCCGGTCGCCGTGCTGGACGGCCTGCGCCCCGCCCTCGCCCGCTCCGGCGCGGGCCGCGCCGTCGCGATCGCGTCGAACTCCGCGACGACCGTCCCGCTCATCGACGACGCGGTCGTCGAGCACGCCCTCGCGGGCGACGAGGACGCCGCCCGCGCGCGGGCCGACGAGGCCGCGCGGGCGATGCCGCCGGAGTTCGCCGAACTCGCGCCGCCGTCGATCATCGCCTACGCGTCCTCGAAGTTCGCGCTGGCCCGCTGGGTGCGCCGCACCGCCGTCACCCCCGAGTGGGCGCGGCAGGGCGTGCTGCTCAACGCGATCGCGCCCGGCGCCGTGCTCACCCCGCTGATGACCGGCTCGACCGGCGCCGGGGCCGGCCACGACCCCGACGAGTTCCCCACCCCGATGCCGCTCGGGATCTTCGGCGAGCCGGAGGACATCGCGTTCTGGGTCCACCAGTTCCTCCGGCCCGAGGCCCGCTTCACCACCGGCGCCGTCCTGTTCGTGGACGGCGGGACCGACGCGGCCATGCGCCCCGACGCGCAGCCGACCGCGATGCGGCTCTGACCCGGGCCGGCTCCGACCCCGATGCAGCTCTGACCGACTGGAGGCGCACATGACCACCCCGGACGTCTTCGAGCCCGCCCGCCTGGGCCCGCTGACCCTGCGCAACCGCACGATCAAGGCCGCGACCTTCGAGGGCATGACGAAGGGCGCCCTCGTCACCGACGACCTCGTCGAGTTCCACCGGGCGCACGCGGCCGGCGGCGTCGCGATGACGACCGTCGCGTACTGCGCGGTCGCGCCCGACGGCCGCACCGAGTACGACCAGATCCACTGGCGCCCCGAGGCGCTGCCCGGCCTGCGCCGCCTCACCGACGCCGTGCACGCCGAGGGCGCCGCCGCGTCCGCCCAGATCGGGCACGCCGGGCCCGTCGCGAACGGCCGCTCCAACGGCGTGCCGGGGATCGCGCCGAGCAGGTCGTTCAACCCGATGTCGATGCAGATGACCCGCGCGGCGACCCGCGCCGACATCGAGCGCGTCACCCAGGCCCACGCGGACGCCGCGCTGATGGCGATCGAGGCCGGGTTCGACGCCGTCGAGATCCACCTCGGGCACAACTACTTCGCCAGCTCGTTCCTCTCCCCGAAGATCAACAAGCGGACGGACGAGTACGGCGGCCCGCTCGCGAACCGCGCGAAGGTCGCGCTCGGCGCGGCCCGCGCCGTCCGCGAGGCCGTCGGCGACCGCATCGCGATCCTCGCGAAGCTGAACATGGACGACGGCGTGCCCGGCGGGTTCTGGCTCGACGAGAGCCTCCAGGTCGCGGCGTGGCTGGAGCGGGACGGCTCGGTCGACGCCCTCGAACTCACCGCGGGCAGCTCGCTGCTCAACCCGATGTACCTGTTCCGCGGGGACGCCCCGGTGCGCGAGTTCGCCGACACGTTCAAGCAGCCGCTGAAGCTCGGCGTCCGGCTCGTCGGCGACCGGTTCATCCGCGAGTACCCGTACGAGGAGGCGTACCTGCTCGGCAGCGCCCGCCAGTTCCGCGCGGCGCTCGACCTGCCGCTCGTCCTGCTCGGCGGCGTCACCGAGCGCGCCACGATGGACCTCGCGATGGCCGAGGGCTTCCAGTTCGTCGCGATGGGCCGCGCCCTCCTGCGCGAGCCCGACCTGATCAACCGCATCCAGGCCGACGCGTCGACCAAGTCGCTGTGCATCCACTGCAACAAGTGCATGCCGACGATCTTCAGCCGCACGCACTGCGTGCTGGCGTGAGCGGCGGCGCCGGGCCCCGGGCCGCCGGGGTCCGGCACCGTCCGGCGCCGTCCGGTCAGCCCGCGGCCGTCGGGACGGTCACGGTCGCCGAGGCCACCTTGATCCAGCCGGCGGCGCGCTGCTGGTTGAACACCGCGCTGTTCGGGACGATCTGCAGCTTCAGCTTCGAGCCGGGACGCAGCCGCCACACGACGTCCTCCAGGTCGATCGTCAGCCGGTGCGCGGCGCCGTCCAGCGTGACCGGCACCGGGGTGACCATCCCGTTGACGACCTGCGGGTCGCCCTCGGCCAGCGGCGGGATCACCGACGCGGGCAGGTCGCCCGGCACCGGGACGCTCGCGTCGATCAGCTGCGCGTAGACGGACGTCTTCGCGTTCGTCGCCCGCCCCTGGTACGTCATCGTCAGCTTCGGCGCCCCGACCAGCACCCCGCCGTCCGGCGCGTCGACCGGGATCTCGATCGCGTTGCGCGAGTACCCGCCGGTGAACATGGCGCCGGAGTTGTCGGCCGGGCTGAACAGCGTCGTGCCCGCGCCCGAGCCGCGGGCCGGCTTCGCCGCCGGGGGCGGGAACGCCTTGGCGGAGTGCCGGGCGCCGGTGTTGTCCGGGTACGTGAACTCCGGTCCCGTCCGGACGCTCCGGTCGCCCCGCAGGTACCGCTGGAACCACGCGAGCGTCGCCTCCCGGTCGACGGACCCGTCGTGCTCGGCGTCCATGCAGCTCGCGTGGCCGCCGCACGTCCACACCATCTTCACCGGGGCGCCGTTCGCCTTGACCTTCCGGTACCCGGCGATCGCGTGGCTCACCGGGAACAGGGTGTCGGTCACGCCCTGGATGAACAGCGTGGGGATGTCGATGTTCTTCATGAGGAAGTCGGGGCCGTGCTCCCGCATCCACTGCTCGTCCGGCTTCGTGACCGTCCCGGTCGTCAGCGCGCGCAGGCAGATCGAGGAGACCCGCGGGTGGAAGCGGTTGCCGTTCTGCAGGCCCGCCGAGCACAGGCCGAACGCCCACCCGGCCTTGATCGTCCGGTTCGGGTACAGGGCGTCGTTCAGCGAGTGGTAGGTGTAGCCGGGGACGATCACGTCCACGCGGTCGTCCAGCCCGGCCGTCACGAGCTGGATCGCGCCGCCGTAGCTGCCGCCCGCCATGCCGAGCCGCGGGTCGCCGCGCCCGTCCAGCTTCGCCTCGGGCTGCCGCGCGATCCAGTCGATCAGCTTCCGCACGTCGCGGCCCTCGACCGCCGGGTGGTCGATCTGCACCCGGCCTTCGGACCCGAAACCGCGCGGGTTCCAGGTGATCACGTTGTAGCCGGCGTCCAGCAGGTAGCCCAGCTCGCCCGACTCCGGATCGGTCGCGCCGCGCCCGCCGAACCCCGACCCCAGCAGGACGGACTCCGCCCGCTCGCCCTTCGCCAGCCCGGGCGCCGGGAAGAAGTTCGTGACGATCTTCGTCCCGTCGAACGACGCGACCTCGACCGTGCGCCGCCCGGACGCCTCGTCGGCGGCGGCGGGCGGGGCCGCGAACCCGGCCGGCAGGAGGACGGTTCCGGCCGCCAGGGCCGCGATCTTGGCACGCATGCCGGAAACCTAATGAAATTCAGGTTTCACGTCCAGACACGAAACCATCTCATTTCCGGGCCTGCAGTACGGTCGGGCCCGTGACGACCCAACGCAAGCCGCGCGGCCCGTACCGCAAGGGCGTCCGGCGGCGGGAGCAGATCCTCGACACCGCGCTCGAGGTGTTCGCCCGCCGAAGCGACGCGCCTCTGCAGGAGATCGCCGACCGCGTCGGCCTGTCGCAGGCCGGGGTCCTGCACTACTTCGGCTCCCGCGAGGAACTCCTCCTCGCCGTCCTGCGCCGCCGCGACACCCTCGACCTCGCCGAGGCCCGCGAGGACTCCACCGCCCCCGGCGAGGCCGTCGCCCGGACCGTCCGGCACAACATGGACCAGCCGGGCCTCGTCCGCCTGTTCGTCGCCCTGTCCTCCGCCGCGACCGACCCGGCCCACCCCGCGCACGAGTTCTTCGCCGACCGCTACCGCGACCTCACCGCCACGATCGCCCGCGGGCTCGGGTCGGGCCAGCGCACCGGCGCCGTCCGCGACGACGAGGACGCCGAGCACATGGCCCGCCTCCTCGTGGCCGTCTCCGACGGCCTCCAGCTCCAGTGGCTCCTCGACCCGTCCGTCGACATGGCGGCCCTCGTCGAGACCTTCGACCGCCTCTGCGCGACCCCACCCGACGACTGACTAACCGCCGGGGACGGCCGTCCGGAATCACTCCGGTTCGGCGCTCCCGTGTTGCCGCGGGTCGCGGATGGTGTTTTTGAAGTGGGGGCATTCGACGAGTGGGGCGTGGGTGCAGGTCGACGCGTGGTGGAGGCTGTCGCGCATGCGGGTGAGGCGGGCGATGTCCTCATCCAGGGTTCGGGCCTTGGCGGCCATGCGGGCGCGCAAAGCGTCGTCGCCGGGCGTCGCGCGCAGGAAACCGGCGATCTCGGCGATGGTGAACCCCGCGCTCCGCGCGCAGGAGATGAGCGCGAGGCGGTCGAGGACGTCCGGCCGGTAGATCCGCCGCAGCCCGTTGCGGCCCGCCGGGGAGATCAGCTCGCGCCTCTCGTAGAACCGCAGCGCCGACGCCGTCAGCCCGGACCGTTCGGCCACCTCGGAAATATCCAGCAGCGTCCCGCCCACCGCTCCTCCTTGACTTGAACCGCGGTTCAAGTTACAGGATGGCCGCCATGCAGATCCACCACCTCAACTGCGGGTCCGTCCGGCAGATCGAAGCCACCTACCGGGGCCCGGCTCCCGCACACGCCGTCAACCACTGCCTGCTGGTCGAGACGGACTCCGACGGGCTGGTCCTCGTCGAGACCGGCCTCGGCCTGGACGACGTGCGCGACCCCGCCGGCACCCTCGGTACCGACTGGGTCCAGCTGGCGGAGCCGGTACTGGACGAGCGGGAGACCGCCATACGGCAGATCGCGGGGCTGGGCTACTCGCCCGACGACGTGCGCCACATCATCGTCACCCACCTCGACGTCGACCACTGCGGCGGCCTGCCCGACTTTCCCGCCGCCCGCGTCCACGTCCTGGCGGCCGAACTCGACGCGGCGACCCACCAGGCGCCGAGCTTCCGCTACCGCCCGGCCCACTGGGCGCACGACCCGGACTGGGTCGCCTACACCACCGACTCGGGCCACGACTGGTTCGGTTTCGTCTCCCTGCGGCCCGAGGGGCTCGGCCCGGAATTCCGTCTCGTCCCGCTCGGCGGCCACACCGCCGGCCACACCGGTGTCGCCGTGCACGACGGCGACCGCTGGCTCCTGCACTGCGGGGACGCCTACTACTACCACCGGGAACTCGACCCCGACCCGCACCCGCACCCGGTCCTGGACCTCGTGCAGACCAGTTCGGAGACCCACCACGACCTCAGGCTCGGCACCCAGGCCCGGCTCCGCGAACTCCTCCGCCGGCACGGCGACCAGGTCGAGGTCTTCAGCGCCCACGACCCCTGGGAACTCGACCGCTACCGCACCCCGGCCCCGTAACCGGAATCTCAAAGCGGGGCGTGCCCGCGCGTGATGACCCCCATCTTCAGAAGGCGACACGCGACCAGACCCACTTGCCGTGCGGGTGGGTCTTGTCCACACCGCACTGCGACGAAAGCGCCTCGACGATCGGCAGGCCCCGCCCGCACGTCCCCTCGTCGTGGCCGGGGTCGAGAGCCTCGGGATCCGGGACGAGGTCCGCCAACGACAGGTCGGGCGGCGGCTTGGCGACCGGGGGGTCATCGGAGGAGTCCCAGACCCCGAAGAGGACACCGCGGCTCCCGCGTGAGCCGCACCCTGATCTCGGCGTCGGGCGTGCACTTCGCACCGGCGCACACGTGGGGCTCGACGGGTCGTTCACCCTCCTCACCGTGGAGGATCGAGGTTCTGACGGGCGTCGCCGGGGGCGGGGTCAGCCGAGGACGAACGGGAGTTCGGCCGCGAGGTCGCGCAGTGCGGCGGTCTCCTCCTGCGTCGGGGTGCGGCGTCCGGTGCCGATCAGCAGCGCGTCCGTGTCGGTGAACGACGGCGGGAACGGGCGCCCGGCGATCCGTTCCAGCAACGCGCGCGCCGCCGCGAGGCACTCGGCGGGCGGTTCGGGCGGGCCCGGGGGCAGGTGTGCGAGCAGGTCGAGGTGGTGCAGCGTCCACTCGAGGACGTACGCCGACAGGTAGTCGCGGACGGTGAGCACCTCGCCCTGCGTGCTCACGCGGACGGACGGGTCCGCGAGTTCGGCGGCGCGACCGGCGGCGGAGCCGACGTCGTCGAGGTGGAACGCGAGCAGCCGCGGATCCTCGTACGCGGCGGCCAGCCGGGGGATCAGCGCGTCGAGGGGGTCCTCCCCGGTCGGCGGGTCGACGAGCTTCCAGTACGTGACGGCGTCGACGGTCGGTTCGGAGTCGGCGGGCGTGACGAGGGTGATCAGGACGTCCTGGGCGTCGATGACCAGGTGGCACACGAGGTCGCGGACGAGCCAGCCGGTGCAGCCGGACGGCCGCGCGTAGGCGTCGTCCGGCAGTTCGGCGACCGCCGCGCGCAGCGCCGTCCAGGAGCGCGAGAAGAGGTCCACCGCGGCACGCTAGCGCCGGGACGGACGGGCGAACAAGCGGCCCGCGCGGGACGTGTCACATTTTGGGCGGCTGCGTTGTCGTATATGCGGGCACGAGGATCCGCATCGAAAGGACGCAGACGATGGACGCACGGCGGGCGGCGGACGAGGCCGAGATCAGGCGGCGGATCGACGGGCTGGTCGAGGGGCTGCGGGCCCGGGACCTCGAGAGTCTGGAGGGGCTTTACACGGCGGACGTCGTGTCGTTCGACGTCGAGCCGCCGCTGCAGCACTTCGGGGTCGACGCGAAGCTGAAGAACTGGGCGAAGGTGTTCGCGGTCTTCGGGGAGGTGACGTACGAGTTCCGGGAGCTGACGTTCGCGGTGGGCGACGACGTGGCGTTCGGGCACGGGTTCGGCCGGCTCGGCGGCACGCTGGGCACCGGGGAGGCGGTGAAGGGGACGTGGGTCCGGGTCACGTTCGGCTTCCGGCGGATCGACGGCGTGTGGGTGATCGCGCACGACCAGGTGTCCGTGCCGGTCGACATGGCGACCGGCATGGGCGTGGCCGGCCTCGAACCCTGACCGGTCAGGCGCGCCGGAGGTGGATGACGGCGGCGCCGGTGAGGTAGGCCGCCAGGGCCCAGGCGGGCAGGGCGGCGGGGGCGCGGAAGGCGGGGCCCGCGAGGGCGATGCCGATGAGGCCCGCCTGCACGCAGACCAGGCCGATGACGGTGAGGGCGGCGGACGGCGCGCGCCGGGGCGGACGGGCGGGGCGTTCGGCGCGCGCGAAGAGGGCGAGGAGGGCGGCGAGGATCAGCAGGAGGCACGCCAGCCAGGGGACGCGGAGGGCGTACCACTCGGCCGTCCCGATCGGGGGCTGCGGGAAGGCGCCGGTGGGGTACAGGGCGACGGCGGCGATCACGACGGCCGTCATGTGCCACAGGAAGAGGGTCAGGATCACGGTGCTGATCGCGACGACGGCCGTCCACGGGCGGGGCCGCCGGAGCCACCGGTTCCCGCGGTCGTGCAGGAGGAGGACGACGCCCGCCTGGGCGGCCGCCAGGCAGAGGAGGGCGAGGGTGGGCGGGGCGGTGTTCTGGACGGCCGCGCCCGGCTCGGCGACCATGCTGACCGGGTACGGGCCGGCCGTGGTGAGCAGGACGAGGCCGCAGAGCCCGCCGAGGAGCAGGGCCGGGGCCGTCCGGGCGGGCAGCCGCCCGTCCTGCCAGGCGAAGCCGAGCTGGTGGACGGCGAGCCACATCAGGAGGTAGTTGGCCGTGCCGCCGTGGGGGACGTCCGCCCACAGGCGGGCGGCGTCGCCGAGGCCCACGAGGACGGTCAGGGCGGCGGGGACGGCGAGGCCCCAGCGGCGGTGCAGGGCGTGCATCGGCGGGGTGAGCGCGATCATCGGGAGGTAGGCGGCCAGGAACCAGAGCGGGATCGTCGCGAGCCAGACGGCGGTCCCGACGGGTCCGGCCGGGGCGCCGGCGGCGCGGGCGAGGGCCGCCGCCGCGGCGACCACGACGAGGAAGAGGGTCGTGGGGCGGAGCAGGCGGTCGGCGCGGCCGAGCAGCCACGCGCGCCGGTCGGGTTTCAGGGACGCGGCGTTGGCGAAGCCTCCGGCGAGGAAGAACACGGGCATGACCTGGAAGAGCCAGGAGAGCCACTGCGTCCAGGGCAGGGCCGTGAGGACGTGCTCGCCGCCGAGGCCGTCGTCGTGCACGACGACGACGGCGAGCCAGTGGCCGAGCACCACGAGGACGATCGCGACCGCGCGGACCAGGTCGACCCACCGGTCCCGCTGCGGCGGCGTCCGTTCGGCCAGTCGGCGCACTCCGGGCATCGCTCATCGGAGCATGCCCGCGCGGGGCGGCCGCGAATCAGGGGATGCGGGCGGCGGCGCAGTACATCGACACGTCCTCGACGCGGGGGCGGTGCTCCGGCGGCAGGTCGGGGCGCCATTCGACGACGTCGGTGACGCCGGGGTCGACGAGGTCGAGGCCGTCGAAGAAGCGGGCGAACTCGGCGCGGGTGCGGAGGGCGAACGGGACGCCGCTGAGGCGGTTCGTCTCCACGGCCTCCTCGTACTGCTCGGGGGTGAGGTGGTCGCCGGTGGCGTGCGTGATGACGACGTGGCTGCCGGACGGGAGGGCGCCGACGAGCTGCGCGACGAGCCCGTACGGGTCCTCCTCGTCGACGATGAAGTGCATGATCGCGACGAGCATCAGCGCGACCGGACGGGTGAGGTCGAGGGTCGCGGCGAGTTCGGGGGCGGCGAGGATCTTCGCCGGTTCGCGCAGGTCGGCGTCGATGTAGGCGGTGCGCCCCTCGGGCGAGCTGGTGAGCAGGGCGCGCGCGTGGACGAGGACGACGGGGTCGTTGTCGACGTAGACGATGCGGGCCGCCGGGTCGATCGACTGGGCGACCTCGTGGACGTTGCCGGCCGAGGGCAGCCCGGTGCCGATGTCGAGGAACTGGTCGATGCCGGCGTCGCGGGCGAGGTACCGGACGGCGCGGGCCATGAACTTGCGGTTCTCGCGGGCCGCGAGGGCGACGGTGGGGAAGCCGGACGCGACGGTGTCGGCGGATTCGCGGTCGACGGAGAAATTGTCCTTGCCGCCCAGCCAGTAGTTGTACCGGCGCGAAGGGTGAGCCTTCGTCGGATCGATCCCCGGCGGAACCGGTTCCATGGGCGCCTCCCGCATGTTTTGGCTCACTTTATTGCGTCCGGCCGCATGACCGGGACGCGGGAGGGCCGGAATTATGGTGAATTGGTGGCGGGAGTCCCCCGGAACAGGCAAGATCGCTTCCGCAGCGCGCCGACGAACCGGGAGAACTTCGCCGTGGAGACCTTCTACAGTCCGTTCGACTTCACGATCCAGGACGACCCTTACCCGGTGTACGCGCGGTTGCGCGAAGAGTCGCCGGTCTACCGGAATGACAAGGACGATTTCTGGGCCCTGTCCCGGCATGAGGACGTCATTGCGGCACTGAAGGACGCCAACCGTTTCTCCAGTGTTAACGGACTGCGGCTGGAGCCCGCTTTCTGGGGGCCCGAGGCGGAGAAGTTCTTCTCGTTCGTCGCGATGGACCCGCCGCGGCACACCCGGATGCGCGCGCTGGTGTCGCGGGCGTTCACGGCGCGGCGCGTCCAGGAGCTGGAGCCGCGGATCCGGGAGATCGCCCGGGAGTGCATCCGCCCGCACGTCGAGGGCGACGCGTTCGACATGATGACCGACTTCGCGGCGCGCTTCCCGGTGGACGTGATCTCCGAGCTGGTGGGCGTCCCGGAGGCGGACCGCGCGAAGGTCCGCGACCTCGGCATGGCGATCATGTACCGGGACGAGGAGGGCGACGACCTGCCGCCGGAGGCGCTGCAGGCGATCGGCGCGCTCGTCGGGTACTACACCGAGCTGACGATCGAGCGGGGCCGGGAGCGCCGCGGCGACCTGCTGTCGGGGCTGCTCGACGCGGCGGAGGGCGACGACCGGCTCACCCCCGAGGAGATCGTCGGGGTGCTGATCCTGCTGGTGGGCGCGGGCATCGAGACGACGATGCTGCTGCTCGGCAACGCGTGGAACGCGGCGTGGCTGCACCCGGAGGCGCGGGCGGCGGCGTTCGCCGGGCGGATCCCCGACTGGATCGAGGAGACGCTGCGCTGGGACCCGCCGACGCAGGCGATCGCCCGGACGACGACCGAGCCCGTCGAGCTGCACGGCACGACGATCCCGGCGGACGCGCGGATCCTGCTCCTCACCGGGTCCGCGAACCGCGACCCGCGGGTGTTCGACGACCCCGACCGGTTCGACCTCGACCGCGACACCGGCGCGTCCCTCGCGTTCGGCAACGGCCGCCACCACTGCCTGGGCGCGAACCTCGGACGGCTGGAGGCCCGGATCGCGTTCGAGGAGATCACCGGGCTCGTCGCCGACTACGAGGTCGACGAGGCGAACGCCAAGCGCGTCCGCTCGTCCAACGACCGGGGGTTCGCGGCGCTGCCGTCCCGCATCACCCGGCGCCGCTGACGCGGCGGGGGCGCGGCGCCGGCCCGCGCCCCCCGCTCAGCGGATGATCAGCCCGACCTGCCGTTTCTCCTTGGACGACAGCAGTTCGAGCGGCAGCAGCGGCTTCGCCTCGCGCGCCGCCGGAAGGTACGACAGGTTCACGCCGTAGCTGCCCTTGCCGTCGTCGAACACCATCCAGTGCGCGAGGTCGGCGGTGCCGGCGGCGAAGCCGGACGTGTGCTTGATCGGCTCCAGCATCGTCAGGTAGCCGTCGCCCAGCAGCTTCTTGCGGAAGCGCCGCATGTTCATCGTGGGGATGTGGCTGGCCGCGACGAACAGGCGCCCGAACGGCCGCGTCTCGGTGTGGACGAGCGGTTCCTTCGACGGCGGCGGCGCCAGGTTCGTCACGAAGTCGACGACTTCGGGCGCTGTGAGCATGCCCCACGTCGGCCGCGACGTGACCTCGGGCGACAGCTCCGCCGCCATCCGGTCGACGTGCATGGCCATGAAGCGGGCGACCCAGTCGTCCGGCCTTCCCTGTTCGGTCACGACGCCCGTCCGTTCTGCCGCGCCCTCTGCCGCACCCTCTGCCGCGCCATGCGCGCACCTCCGCGTTCCGCTCCGGTTCGTGGCCGATTCTGCCGTGCCCGTCAAGGGCGGACGCCTCCGGAAGCGGCCCGGACCGCAGAGCGACCGCGGGGCGCCGCTGCGTCAGCAATTCTTACGTGCCGCGAACAGGATGATCTTCGCGCTCCCCGCCGGCCTCGGCGATCATTACGTTCGCCCCATGTCGCACATGACGATCCACCGCCGGGCGGGCCTCGGAACCGCGGCCCTCGCCCTCGCCCTCCCCGCCGCGCTCATCGCCGCCCCGTCCGCCGCCGCCGACACGACGGCCCGGGTCGCCTCGACCGGCGTCTCGCCCGCCGTCATCACGGCCGGCGGGCAGGCGCTGCAGACCGTCCGGCTGACCGCGCCCGCGCCCGCGGGCGGCCTCGGTGTCGAGGTGATCAGCGTCGGGTTCGCCGACGGCAACTACCAGTACTCCACGGACGGCGGCCACGTGCGCGTCCCCGAGGGGAAGACGAGCGTCACGTTCCCGATCCGGCTGGAGGCCTACGAGGACGAGACGGTCGTCCCGCTGGTCGCCCGCCGCGACGGCGCCTCCGCCGAGACGAGCGTGACCGTGCGGCCGCTCGACTGGCGCGAGCAGACCGTGACGGGCGTCGACCTCGACGTCCCCGGGGACGCGAAGGCGGTGGTCGCGGGCACGAAGGTCACCGGCTCGGTGGAGCTGGCGGCGCCCGCCGCGATCGGCGGGACGTCGGTGGACCTGCGGGTCGCGCACATCTCGGGGCTTCCCGACGGCCCCGTGCCGAAGATCCCGCGCTACACGGTCGTCCCCGCCGGGAGCACCCGCGGCACGTTCACGATGGAGTACCCCGCCGTCCCCGTCCGCGGGATCGGGATCACCGACGTCGCGGCCGACCTCGGCCACCCGGCCATGCGGGTCGCCCCGCTGCTGGTGCCGAAGCAGTACACGGTCGGCGTCGTCCGCGAGCTGCGCGCCGGCGCCCGGAACAACATCGGGGCCGTCGGGCTCGGCGACCGCTGGCACCCGTTCGGCGCGGTCATCGAGCTGACCAGCCACACCCCCGGCGTGACGGTGCCGCGGAAGATCGAGATCCCGGCCGCCGAGGCGGGCGCGAACTTCTCCATCGGCGTCGACCCGTCCGTCCCGCCCGGCACGGCGGTGCGGATCTCCGCGAAGTGGGTCCTGTCGACCGCGGGGACGGTCACGACCGAGGCCGTCGTCACCGGATAGCGGGCCCGCAAGCCGGCACGGTCCCCCGCGCGAGCTTTCACTCCGCCGCGGACGGGTAGGCACGTGGGCGTCCCCCCATCCGAGGAGTGAACCTGTGGCGTTGCGGATCGAGGACTACGGGCTGCTCGGCGACCTGGAGACGGCCGCGCTCGTGGGCCGCGACGGGTCGATCGACTGGCTGTGCCTGCCGCGTTTCGACTCGCCCGCGTGCTTCGCCGCCCTGCTGGGCGACGAGCACGCGGGCTTCTGGCGGATCGCCCCCGCGGCGGGCGGGGCGTGCACCCGGCGCCGGTACCGCGGGGACTCGCTGATCCTGGAGACCGAGTGGGAGACCCCCGACGGGACGATCCGGCTGATCGACGCGATGCCGCGCCGCGGCGAGGCCGCCGACGTCGTCCGGATCGTCGAGGGCGTCAGCGGGCGGGTCCCCGTGCACATGGCGATGCGGCTGCGGTTCGACTACGGCCGAATCGTCCCGTGGGTGCGGCACCGGGACGGGCAGCTCAACGCGATCGCCGGACCGGACGCGGCGTGGCTGAAGACCCCCGTGCCGCTGGAGGGCCGCGACGAGACGACGTACGCCGACTTCGCCGTGTCGGCGGGCGAGCGGGTGCCGTTCGTCCTGACGTACCGGCCGTCGCACGAGCCCCGCCCGCACCCGGTGGACCCCGAGCGGGCCCTCGCCGACACCGAGGCGTTCTGGTCCGGCTGGATCGAGGACTTCCGGTACGACGGCCGCTGGCCCGACGCCGTCCGGCGGTCGCTGATCACGCTGAAGGCGCTGACGTACCACCCGACGGGCGGGATCGTCGCGGCCGCGACGACGTCGCTGCCCGAGCAGCTCGGCGGGCCGCGCAACTGGGACTACCGGTTCTGCTGGCTGCGGGACGCGACGTTCACGCTGCAGGCCCTCCTCGGCACCGGGTTCGTCGCGGAGGCGAAGGCGTGGCGGGAGTGGCTGCTGCGGGCGGTCGCGGGCAACCCGGCCGACCTGCAGATCATGTACGGGATCGACGGGACGCGGCGGCTCCCCGAGTACGAGCTCGACTGGCTCTCCGGGTACGAGGGCGCGGCGCCGGTGCGGATCGGGAACGCGGCGTCCGGGCAGTTCCAGCTCGACGTGTGGGGCGAGGTCCTGGAGGGGCTGCACCTCGCGCGGGAGGCCCGCATCGAGGCGGACGAGACCGCGTGGGACGTCCAGCGGGCCCTGCTCGACTTCCTGGAGGGGCACTGGAGCGACCCCGACGACAGCCTGTGGGAGGTCCGCGGGGACCCGCGGCACTTCGTCCACTCGAAGGTGATGGCGTGGGCGGGCGTCGACCGGGCCGTCCAGGCGGTGGAGCGGTACGGGCAGGACGGGCCCGCCGACCGGTGGCGGGCGCTGCGGGACACGATCCACCGGGACGTCTGCGAGAACGGGTACGACGCCCGCCGGAACACGTTCACGCAGTTCTACGGGTCGGACGCGCTGGACGCGGCGACGCTGCTGATCCCCCAGGTCGGGTTCCTGCCGTGGGGCGACCCGCGGGTCGTCGGGACGGTCGAGGCGATCGAGCGCGACCTCTGCCGGGACGGGTTCGTCCTGCGCTACGACACGAGCGCCGGGGTGGACGGGCTGCCCG
Source organism: Spirillospora sp. NPDC052242 (assembly GCF_040679555.1). Lineage (NCBI taxonomy): Bacteria > Bacillati > Actinomycetota > Actinomycetes > Streptosporangiales > Thermomonosporaceae > Spirillospora > Spirillospora sp. NPDC052242. Next base: position 140,714 of record NZ_JBFAUZ010000003.1, on the reverse strand, counting down.
GGCACGAGGGCGCGTTCCTCGCCTGCACGTTCTGGTTCGCGGACGCGCTGCACGGCGTCGGCCGCACCGCGGACGCCGTCGAGCTGTTCGAGCGGCTCCTCGACCTGCGCAACGACGTCGGGCTGCTCAGCGAGGAGTACGACACGGCGGCCCGGCGGCAGGTGGGGAACACCCCGCAGGCGTACTCGCACGTCGGGCTGGTCAACACCGCCCGGCATCTCAGCGGCGCGCCGCCGGCGGCGCGCCCCGCCACGCGATGAAGGAGACGGCATGCGCGCGTTGACCATCCTCCCCGGGCGGCCGGGTTCGCTGTCGGTCACCGAGGTCCCGGACCCGGAGCCGGGCCCGGACGAGCTGCTCGTCGAGGGGCTCGCCGTGGGGGTGTGCGGCACCGACCGGGAGATCGCGGCCGGCGAGTACGGCTGGGCCCCGCCGGGACGCGACCGCCTGGTCATCGGGCACGAGTCGCTGGGCCGGGTGCGGCACGCGCCGTCCGGCAGCGGCTTCTCCCCCGGCGACCTGGTCGTGGGCGTCGTCCGGCGGCCCGACCCGGAGCCGTGCGGGGCGTGCGCGCACGGCCAGTTCGACATGTGCCGCAACGGCCGCTACACCGAGCGCGGCATCAAGGAGATCGACGGGTTCGCGAGCGAGCTGTGGCGGGTCGAGACCGGGTACGCGGTGACGCTCGCCCCGGCCCTCGCGGACGTCGGCATGCTGCTGGAGCCGGCGAGCGTCGTCGCGAAGGCGTGGGAGCAGGTCGAGCGGATCGGCGCGCGCGCCTGGTTCGAGCCCCGCACGGCGCTGGTCACCGGCGCGGGCTCGATCGGGCTGCTCGCCGCGCTGCTGGGCGTCCAGCGGGGCCTGGACGTCCACGTGCTGGACCAGGTCACGGACGGCCCGAAGCCCCGCCTCGTCGCCGATCTCGGCGCGACGTACCACCACGACGGCCTCGACGCGGCGGTGCGGGCGGCGCGGCCGGACGTGGTGATCGAGGCGACGGGCGTCGGGCGGCTGGTGTTCGGGGCGATCGGCTCCACCGCCACCTACGGCATCGTGTGCCTGACCGGCGTGTCGCCCGCGGGACGGAACCTGACCGTCGACGCGGGCACGCTGAACCGCGACATCGTCCTCGAGAACGACGCGATCGTCGGCTCGGTCAACGCGAACCTCACCCACTACGCGGCCGCGGCGGACGCCCTCGCGAAGGCCGACCCGGGCTGGCTCGGCCGCCTCGTCACCCGCCGCGTCCCGCTGGACGACTTCGCCGACGCGTTCGACTCCCGCGCCGACGACGTCAAGGTCGCCCTCACCCTCGGCTCGTAGCCGCCTCCCCCGCGGGCGGCGCGGCGGGCTCCCCGGCAGACTGCCCGGCGAGGGCCTCGGCGTACATCGACAGGCCCTTCGCGATCGCGTTGCGCTGGATCTCCGAGGTGCCGGTCAGGACGCGGAACATGCGGACCTTCCGGAACAGGTACTCGACCTCGGAGCCCTGCGTGAGGCCCTCCTTGCCGTGGATCTGCACGGCCTCGTCCAGGATCCGGAACGCGGCCTCGGCGACGTACAGCTTGCACATGAACGCCTCGAGGCGGGGCCGCGTGCCGGCGTCGAGCGCGGCGATCGCGCCGTAGGTCATCGAGCGGGCCGCGTAGTACTCGGTGGCCATGTCGGCGAGCTTGTGCTGGATGGCCTGCAGCTTCAGCAGCGGCGCGCCGTGGACGATCCGGGTCTGCGCCCGCACGAGCGACAGTTCGAGCGCGCGGCGGGCCATGCCGAGCAGCGTCGGGCAGTGCAGGAGCCGGTTGACGGTGACGCGGCCGAGGCCGATGCGCATGCCCTCGCCCTCGGCGCCGATCAGGTTCGCGGCGGGGACGCGGCAGTCGTCCAGGATCACGTCGGCCTCGATGTGCTCGCCGGACATCGGCGTCGCGCCGTCCTCGACGCGGCAGCCGGGGCTGTCGAGGTCGACGAAGAACGCCGAGTAGGAGCTCTCGGTGCCGTCCATGCGGGCGATCACGATGGCGAAGTCGGCGAACGGCCCGGCGGTGCTGAACACCTTGTGGCCGGTGAGCCGGTACCCGTCGCCGTCGCGGACCGCGACCGTCCGCATGGCGCGGACGTCCGAGCCCGCGTCGGCCTCGGTGAGCGAGAAGCAGCAGGCCCGCTCGCCGCGCGCGACCGGCAGCAGGTACTCCTTGATCTGTCGTTCGGTGGCGTTGCGGAAGATGTCGCCGGCGCGGAGCGGGCCGCCCATCTCGCCGAGGACGCTGTGCCCGAGGACGCGCCCGCCCGCGGCGATCTCCTCCTTGAGCGCGGCGAGCCGGGTGTGCGACAGGCCGCGGCCGCCGTACTCCTCCGGCAGGTGGATGCCGTAGAAGCCGAGTTCGCGGCTGCGCCGCCAGACCGGTTCGAGGATCCCGCGGGTGAGCCGGGTGGTGCGGTCGATGCCGTGCTCGCGCTCGTAGTCGGCGAGTTCCCCCGCGAGGTAGCCGCGCAGGTCCGCGACGAGCCCGTTCAGCTCGGGGTCGTCGTCGTAGGACGGCCGCAGGGTGAAGGTCGAGAAGCTCATCGGGTCCCCTCAGTTGACGCGCCGGTCGACGCCGGCCCAGAACGGTTCGCGCACGGCCTTGCGGTCGACCTTGCCGTTGCGGTTGGTCGGCAGCTCGGCGACGAAGTCGACCGAGCGCGGCTTCTTGTAGCGGTCGAGGCGGTCGGCGCAGAACTCGATCAGCTCGCCGGCGGAGACGTCCGCCCCGTCGTGCCGGACGACGACGGCCTTGACCGCCTCGCCCCACGTCTCGTCCGGGACGCCGACGACGCAGACCTCGCGGACCGCCGGGTGCTCGTAGAGGGCCGACTCGACCTCGGTGCAGTAGATGTTGAACCCGCCCGAGATGATCATGTCCTTCTTGCGGTCGACGATGAACAGGTAGCCGTCCTCGCGCATCCACGCCAGGTCGCCGGTGTGCACCCAGCCGTCCCGGAACGTCTCCTTCGTCAGCTCGGGCTCGCGCCAGTACTCGCGGACGCAGTCCTCGCCCCGCACGACCATCTCGCCGATCTCGCGGGGCGGCAGCTCGCGGCCCGCGTCGTCCACGATCCGGATCTCGGTGTCGTACGCGGCGCGGCCGCAGGACGCGAGCAGCTCCGGGTCCTTCTCGACGGCCTCGGCGAGCGCGGCGCTGCTGATGCCCGCGACGACGCTGGTCGTCTCGCCGAGCCCGTAGCCCTGCGCGACGATCGGCCCGAACGTCTCGACCGCCTGCCGGAGCCGCTGCGGGGACACCGGCGCCCCGCCGATCCGCAGGCTCGTCAGGCTCGACAGGTCGCGGTCGCCGATCCCGGGCTCGGCCAGCAGCATGTTGAGCATGGCCGGGACGATGAACGTGGCGGTGATCCGCTCGCGCTCGATCGTGTCGAGGAACGCGCCGGTGTCCCACGCGGGCAGGACGTGCGCGGTCGCGCCGCCGAACACGCCCGCGAGCAGGCCCATCCCGGGGGCGTGCGTGATCGGCCCGCACGCCAGGTAGCGGACGCCCGGCCGGGCGCGGGAGTCGTCGCTCATCATCTGCTTGCGCATGTTCGCGCGGCGGTTGCCGAACGTCTGCGTCGCGGCCTTCAGCTTGCCCGTCGAACCGGACGTGAAGTGCAGCGTGCAGGGGTCGTCCGGCGAGACGTCCACGGCGACCGGCTCGGGCTCGCCGTCCTCCAGCAGTTCGGCGTAGGTGAGCGGGCGGGCCTCGCCGGTGAGGTTCTCGGGGTCGAACACGACGGGCTCGCAGCCGCCGCCGACGGCGGCGAGGGCGTCGCCGGCGTGCGCGGCGTCGAACAGCAGGAGCTTCGCGCCCGCGTAGTCGAGGACGTGCTCGATCTCCCCGCGGCCGAGGCGCGCGTTCACGGGGGCCCGCAGCAGCCCCGCCTTGTAGAGCGCGAACTCGGCCACGACCAGCTCGCCGCGGTTCCACGCGAGCGACGCGACGGCGTCGCCGGGGCGCAGCCCCCGGGCGAGCAGCGCCGACGCGAGCCGGTTCGCCTCGTCCTCCAGCGCCCGGAACGTCCACACGCGCTCGCCGCAGACGAGGGCGCGCTCGTCCGGCCAGTGGCGGGCGCTGCGGGTCAGGTAGCTCCCCAGGTTCATGCACACTCTCCGTACCGTTAGACCAATAGCAGACAGAGTGTTCAGTAACTCGCAGGTTGTCAAGAGGTCTCTACACTTGGGGACCCGCCGGCGAGCGCGGGCGGAACCACGGTGAACGAGGGACGGCGATGGCTGAGGACAGGCGGACACGGCGGACGCGCAAGGCGCTGCGCGACGCCCTGGTGGGACTGGTGCTGGAACGCGGCTACGCGTCGATCACCGTCGAGGACGTCACCGAGCGCGCCGACATCGCCCGCGCCACCTTCTACAGCCACTGCCGCGACAAGGACGACCTGTTCACCCGGCTCACGAAGGACCTGCTGGACGAGCTCGGCGCGCGACAGCGCCCGCTGATCGCCGAGAACGCCGTGGGCTTCACCGGCAAGCCCGTCCTGGAGATGCTCCGGCACGCCGAGCAGGAGCGCGACCTGTACCGGATCATCCTGCGCGGCGAGGGCGACGGGAAGCCGCTGCGGATGTTCGTCGAGTCCTGCGTGCGGGTCACCGCCGAGGAGTTCCGCAGCCGCTCCGAGCGCAACGGCGTCGAGCCGCGCATCAACCCCGGGCTGCTCGCCCGGGCCTGGGTCGGCGAGCAGACGGCCGTCCTGCAGTGGTGGCTGGAGATCGACGACCCGCGCCCGCCGGCCGAGGAGGTCGCGCGGATGCTGCTCGACCTGGCCGTCCACGGCCGGTACTGGGCGAGCGGATTCGACGCCCCCGCCTAGGCTCCCGAGCCGCCGCGCCCCCCGACCAGCGGGGACGTTCCGCTCCCGGCCGCGTCCGGCCGCGTCCGGCCGGGGGCACCGCCGTGCGCCGCCCCTCGCGAGGAGGCGGAAAATGACGTAGATTTCCCGACGCCATGCACGTAACTGAACACTTCGTTCAGGAACGTCCGTGTCTGACGGTCACTTCGCCGGCAGCAGCCGGTTGAGCAGGTGCGGGACGGCGATGGCGCCGAGCATCGCCTCCCCGCGCCGCTCGCAGACCGCGACGATCGGGCTGCGGGCCTGGTCCATGACGCTGGCGATCTCCATGACGGTCGCGTCGGCGTCGACCACGGGGAGCGGCAGCTCGTCCTGCCCGAGCAGGTCGGCGACGCTCCGCTCGGCGAGGGGCGCGCACAGCCGGTCGGCGTGGCTCTCGTCGTAGACGTGCGCGAGGGTGGGGTCGTCCCGGACGTACCGCGGGATCAGCAGGCGGAGCAGCCGCGAGCCCGGCAGGACCGCCACCGGGCGGCCCCGCGCGTCCGCGACGATCAGCCCGGGAAGCCCGGCCTCGGCCAGCAGGCGGGCGGCGTCCAGGGCGCCGTCCTCCGGCGTGACGGTCGGGTACTCGACGGCGAGTTCACGTGCGCGCACGTCTCGAACGTACCGCGTGCCCGCGCCGATCGCGGGCCCCGCGTATGGATCGCGCGTACGGATCCCGTTAAGGTCTGCTACCGGTGTGCCGGGAAGTCTGGTCGGCGTCGTATCCGCCGACTCCGAAAGTCCCGATGATGACGAAGCCGCCGTTCTGCGCCGTCCCGCCCCTGGACCGTTCCATGATCGCCTGCGGCGTGATTCCGCGCGGCCGCACCGGCGGGCGCGGGGCGTCCGCCCGGCGCCTCGCGGACGACCGCGAGGCGGGCGGCGCCGGAGAGTCCCCTGGCGCGCGCGGCGAACGTCCCGGATGATCGGCTCGCGCCGCGCCGACGCGTCCCCCGCACACCCGCACCACCCGCAGCCCGCACCCGAACGGAGCCCTCTTGGCCGCCGCCGCAATCGCGATCTTCGTCGTCGCGTACGTCCTGATCGCCTCGGAGAAGATCCACCGCACCGCCGTCGCGCTCGGCGGCGCCGGGCTCATGCTCCTCCTGCACATCGCCGACGCCGAGTCGGCGTTCTTCTCCGAAGAGACCGGTATCGACTGGAACGTCGTCTTCCTGCTGCTCGGCATGATGGTGATCGTCTCGGTGCTGCGGCAGACCGGAGTGTTCGAGTTCGTCGCGATCTGGGCGGCCAAACGGGCGCGCGGGAAGCCGTACCGGCTGATGGTGATGCTCGTGCTCATCACCGCGTCCGCGTCCGCGCTGCTCGACAACGTGACGACCGTGCTGCTGATCGCGCCCGTGACGTTCCTGGTCTGCGAGCGGCTCGGGCTGAAGGTCGTCCCGTACCTGATCGCCGAGGTGATGGCGTCGAACATCGGCGGCACCGCCACCCTCGTCGGCGACCCGCCGAACATCATCATCGCGAGCCGCGCCGGGCTGTCGTTCAACGACTTCCTGATCCACCTGGCGCCGCTGGTCGTCGTGCTCGTCGCCGTGTTCTGCCTGATCTGCCGGGTGCTGTTCCGCTCCGCGTTCCGGTACGACCCGGAGCGCGCGAAGGAGGTCATGTCGCTGAACGAGCGCGAGGCGATCACCGACCGGCGGCTGCTGTGGCAGGGCCTCGCCGTCCTCGCGATCGTGATCGTCGCGTTCGTCCTGCACCCGGTGCTGCACTACGAGCCGTCCGTCGTGGCGCTGCTCGGCGCGGGCCTGCTCGTCGCCGCCACCAAGGTGACCACCGAGGACGCGCTGCGCGAGGTCGAGTGGCCCACGCTGGTGTTCTTCGCGGGCCTGTTCGTGATGGTCGGCGGGCTCGTCGAGACGGGCGTCATCGGCGAGGTGTCGAACTTCGCCGCCGAGCAGACCGAAGGGCGGCTCGGGCTCGCCACCATGGTGCTGCTGTGGGGATCCGCCGTCATCTCGGCGATCGTCGACAACATCCCGTACGTCGCCACGATGAGCCCGATCGTCGCCGACCTCGTCCAGGGCTACCCCGGCGACGACGGCCAGGTGCTGTGGTGGGCGCTCGCGCTCGGCGCCGACCTCGGCGGCAACGCCACCGCGATCGGCGCCAGCGCGAACGTCGTCGTGCTCGGGATCGCCGCCCGCAACGGGGCGCCGATCAGCTTCTGGCACTTCACCAAGTACGGCATCGTCGTCACCGTCGCGATGATCGCGCTGGCGACCCCGTACCTGTGGCTCCGCTACCTGTGACGCGGCGTCACCCGCGGTGGGCGACCTTGTCGCGCAGCCGGTCGGCGGCGGCCACCGCCGGCCCGGCGGCCTTCAGGACGCCCGGCTTGGGGGGAGTGTGCGGGTGCGGGCGCGTCGGGGCCTTCTTCTTGCCCTCGGCCAGCTTCCGGCCCAGCTCCTCGGCCCGCTCCTTGGTGATGACCTTGCGCAGCTCCGGCCACACCCGGGTCTCCTCGTAGGCGATGTGCTCGCGGCCGTCCACGATGAACGTGCGCAGCAGCTCCTCGAACCGTTCGTCGTCCGGCTTCATGCCCATGAGGTCGTTCAGGACGAACTTCGCGGACTGCTCCTGCCCCACGGCGTGGTCCGCGAGCCGGTCGCCCTCGGGCACCAGCTCCCGCACCGTCGGCCAGAAGTACTCCTCCTCGACGGCCTCGTGCCGGGACTCGTCCATGATCAGCCGCTCGACCATCTTCCGGCGATGCTCGAGCCCTTCCGGACCCGTCCGTCCGGCCCCGGCCTCCAGTTCGGCGAGGACCTCCTTCACGTGGTCGTGGTCCCGTCCGAGCACTTCGAAGACGTCAGCCATGGGTCCTCCTCTCGATGGCGAACACTGGGCCCCTGCCCCGTGGGCGCGGCCCAAACGTCCGCGCCCACGGGACCCATGTCACGTGTGATTAACCGGTTCCGTCGGGTATCGCCCCCAGCAGAGTCGATCAGAAAGGAGCCGGGACGATGCCGAAGACCACCGGCAAGGGCCAGGCGAAGAAGGAGGAGCTGCCCGACACCATCAAGCGTTCGGACGCCAAGGCGCAGCGCACCTTCGCGAAGGCGCACGACTCGGCCGTCCAGGAGTACGGCGAGGGGCGCCGGGCCCACCAGGTCGCCTACGCGGCCCTGAAGCACACCCACGAGAAGGTCGGCGACCGCTGGGAGCCGAAGTCCGGCGGCAAGGGGCCGTCCGACGAGCAGGCCGAAGGCGGCCGGAACACCTCCCGCAAGACGGCCGGCGGCGTGAACGCGAACGCGTCGAAGTCCCACCTCTACGACGTCGCGAAGCGCCTCGACATCTCCGGCCGCTCGAACATGAGCAAGAACGAGCTGGTGAAGGCCATCGAGAAGGCCAACAAGAGCCAGACGCGCAAGGCCCGCGGGAAGTCCTGAGCCGTCACAGGCGACGCCTGACCTGGTCGCGGACCGGACGGCCGAGGCCGCGCAGCACCGCCTCGGCGCGCTCGCTCCCCCTCAGCAGGTCCGCGATGACCGCGGGCGGCACGTAGGCGAGCGCCGCGCACAGCGGCCGGACCGGCATCGCGTCCGCCACCCGCGCCGCGACGGCGGCCGGCAGCGCCCCGATGATCCCCGCCGCGGTCCGCGGCTCCGCCCGCGCCAGGATCCGCGCCGCCTCGTCCGGCGGCATCGCCCGCAGCACGGCCACGGCCGCCTCCGGGTCGAGCCCGCCGACGGCGCCCCCGGCCTGGGCGGACCCGAGCATCTGCAGCACCGCCGCCGCGTGCGCCGCCGTCCGCCCGTCCGGGCGGCGCGCGGCGAGCACGGCGGCGAGCAGGACGCCCGCCGTCCGCGCCGACCCCGCCGCGAGCACCTGCGCGGCCTGCTCGCGCGGCAACCGGCGCAGCACCGCCCCGGCCGCCCGGGCGCCGACGGCCTCCAGCACCTCCCGGACGACCTCGGGCGCAACCCCGCGCAACGCCGCGACCACCGCGTCCACGTCCGCGTCCGCCGCCGCGAGCACCCGCGCAAGCTCGGCCGGCCGCACCCCCCGAACCGCGTCCCCCACGCGACCGGCGTCACGTCCGTCCGCCGGGCTCCGCCCCTCGCGCACGGGACGCCGCTCACCCGGCGAGCGTGGTTCGCCCGGGATGCGGCCGCCGTCCGATGTCCGCCGCTTGGGTGGGGGGCGCCGGCTGGGGTCCGTGCGGGTCGGGGCGGGGTCGTGGTCGGGGGTGCCGCCGCAGGAGAAGGGCTCGCCGTCGTCGGTGATCGGGGCGCGGTCGCGGGCGGGGGGTGCGAGGACGGCGTCCAGGGTGCGGCGGAGGGACTCGCTCGTCAGGCGGGCGGACGGGTCCTTCTCCAGGAGCCCGAGGACGGGCGCGGCGAGGCGGCCGGAGGCGGTCGGGTGCGGCGGGGGTTCGTGCATGACGGCCCAGAGGGTCGCGGAGGCGACGTCGGGGCCCTCGCCGCGGCGGAACGGCGAGCGGCCTTCGAGGGCCTCGAACAGGACGACGCCGAGCGACCACAGGTCGGCGGGCGGGCCGACGTCGGCGCCCCTGATCCGTTCGGGCGCCATGTACTCGGCGGTGCCGACGACGAGTCCGGTGCCGGTGAGGCGGGCGGCGTCGCCGACGAGGGCGATGCCGAAGTCGATGAGGCGGACGCGGCCGCCGTCCTCGATGAGGACGTTCGCCGGTTTGACGTCGCGGTGGACGACGCCGCTGCGGTGCACGGCGTCGAGGGCGTCGAGGAGGGCGAGGGCGGTGCGGGCGGCGTCCCGTTCGGTGAGGGTGCGCTCGGCGAGGACGTCGGCGAGCGGGACGCCCTCGACGAGTTCCATGACGAGCCAGGGGTCGCCGCCGTCGAGGAACACGTCGTAGATCCCGACGATGCCGGGGTGCGCGACGCGGGCGAGGGCCTTCGCCTCACGGAAGGCGCGTTCGCGCAGTTCGGGGGCGTTGGTGAAGGCGCCGAGCAGGAGCGCCTTGAGCGCCACCCGGCGGTCGAGGACGGTGTCCTCGGCGAGCCAGACCTCGCCCATGCCGCCGCGCCCGACGGGTTCCACCAGCCGGTACCGGTCGTTGAGGACGCGGCCCGGGGACGACTCAGTAGTCGTCATCGTCGTACAGCGGCTGCCCGTCGGAGTTGCGCGCCGGGTCGGCGCTCGCGCGGGTGTCGGCGATGCGGCGGATGGCCTCGTCGTCGGCGGCGGTCTCGGCACCGGCGTCGTGCCCGTTGCGCTCGAACCCGTTGCCGCCGAGGTCGCCGAGGTCGGCGGTCGGGAGGCCCTCCGCGTCGGCGGGGCGGTCGGCCACCCGGGTGTGCGCCACCGGTTCGGCGGCTTCCGGCGCGTCGCCGCGTTCCTCTCCCTTGCGTTCCCAGATGGACATGGTGGAGGACGACGGGTCGACGCCGAAGTCGATTCCGACGGGGTCCCGGCGGGTGCCGGCGCGGGCCTCGCGCATCTCCCGTTTGATCTCCAGGCCGAGGATGCGGTCGTAGTTGCCGGGTTTCATCATCAGCTTGACCGTCACCGGCAGGCATTCGATCAGCAGGAAGAACAGGAAGAGCAGGATCCGCGCGCCCGCCAGGGTGGTGTCGTTGCGGGACACTTCGCCGAGCGCCTCCAGGCGGATGAGCAGCCCGTTGGTTCTGGCGTTCTCCCCGTCGAACTGTTTCTGCAGCGTTTCCTGCCGTTCCCTGGCGTCCTCCAGTTGTTGCCGCGCCTGGGGCAGTTCCGCGGTGGCCTGCTGGAGGCGGGTGCTCTTGGCGGCTTCGCTGTCGGCGGCGAGTTCCTGCTTGCGGGCCTCGATCTGCCCGTTCAGTTCCGTGACCTGCCCGCGGGCCTTGTCGTAGGCGGCTTTACTGGCGGACGCCAGCGGCCCGGGGCCTTCGCGGGTGCAGCCGTCGCCGCCATAGAGCTGGCACTGCCATTCGTCGTAGTGCTTGTCCGCGACCTTCTGCTGCTCGTTCCGCTGCCGCTCCAGCGTCTTGATCTCCGGGTCGGTGGCCGGGTCGAGCGGGACGTCGCCGCGCGAGCGCACGACCTCCTGCAGCGTGTCGACCTGCTTCTGCAGGGCGGTGACCTGGCGGCCGATCTCGCCCGTCCGCTGCTCGGCGGTGAACGCGTTGCTGCGCCGCTGCTTGATCTCGACGATCTGCGCGTCGATCTCGGACTTGAAGATCTGCAGGACGAGCGGGGTGGAGACGACGGCGCCCAGCAGGATCGCCATGAGGATGCGGGGCACCGCGAACTTCATCCGCGGGCCCTCGGCGGGGATGGAGGTGACGAGCCAGCGGTCGAGGCTCAAGATGGCGGCGCCCCACGCGAGCGCGATCGGCGCGGCGAGAAGGGGGTGCACGCCGAGGGCGCTGTACATGGCGAACCACATCGACAGCGCGGCGAGGACGCTGGTGGTGAGGACGGCGCCGCCGATGCCCTCGTACTTCGTGCGCTCGGACGGGCAGCGGCGAAGGATCTCCGGGCGGGCCCCGGAAAGGGCGATCAGAAAACGTCGCATCTCATCCCTCTCGCCCGTTTCGAGCAGGGGACGATCACGCCCCCGGCAGACGACGGCCAAGTGTAACCGCGCGCCCACGAATAACGGGCTGTGCGGGCATTCCGGGTGGCCAGATCAGGCCATAATCGACAGCACCGGCATGATCAGCGGGGAGAATCCCCGAGGACGCGCGCGCTCGGGCGCGCGCGGCCGCCTCGCCGGTTATCGGAACGCCCGTCCCGGCGGCGCTCGGGGAGAATGGGAAACGACGGGAGTCGCAGTTGGCCGTTCCAGGTGAGGAACTACCAAAATCCCTCACCAAGGCGATCAGGGGACTTTCCGGGCATCACCGGCTGATCGTGGTGGAGGCCGCCGCCGACGGGATCAGCGCCTACCAGGTGGGGCGCAACGCCGCCGACGTGCCCGTGGCCAGGGTCTGGCGGACGACGTGGGAGGAGATGTCGGCCGACGGCGCGCCCGAGAAGGAGCGCGTCCTGCGGGCGGCGCGCCTCGACCCCGCCGCCACGACCCTGCTGGTCTGCACCTTCCCGGACGGCGCCGATCCGGCGCAGGCGATCGCGTGGCTGCAGGCGGCGGCGCCGGACGCGCAGACGCACACGGCGCCGGGCGCCGCGATCGGCGGGCTGCTGCGCACGGTCATCGCGGACGAGCCCCTCACCCAGCTGTACGAACTGGCGACCCTCGCCGCCGGACCGGACGGGACGCTGCGGTTCCGGGGCCGGGTGCTGTTCCCCGTCGGGTCCCGGCGCCGCGACACCGTCCCCCTCGACCTGCGCTTCCACCGCAGCGACGGGCCCGGCGCCGCGCTCGCCGTCATCTCGTGGGCCGACCGCCGCTTCCGGCTGGTGTCGCTGCAGCGCGCGCACGTCCCGCCCGGCCGGTACGAGGTGACCGCCGAGCTCGAACGGCCCGGCCGCGTCCGGTTCCACGGGCTGCCCGACGCGCCGGTCCGCGACGACCGGACGTGGGACGAGCTCGTCGCGGCCGTCCCGGACCGGCTGCCGCCCGAACCGCCGGACGTGCACCTGGTGTGCGCGATCGAGACGTCCGGGCCGGCCGACGACGTCGCCGCGCGGCTCGACCGCGCGACCCAGTTCGTCCGGAACGCGGCGGCCGGGCCGGGGCCCGAACCGGCGGTCACGCTCGTCGCGTACGGACCGCACGCGTTCGTCCGCCGCCCGCCCCCGCCGCTGCGGGTCGTCGCGGACCGCCGGCCCGCCGCCGACGCGCTGCGGGCGCTCGACGACCTGCGCGACCGCGAGCCCGACGACCCCGGGTACCCGCGCGCCGCCGCCGTCGAGTGCGTCCTGGCGGAGCTCGAGCGGCTGATCCCCGCCCGGGACCCGGCCCACGTCGCGCTGCTGCTGTTCGGCGACCGGCCGCCGCACCCCGCCGAGGTGGCGCCGTCGGAGATCCTGCCGTGCCCCGCCGCCGCGGACTGGCGGACGACGCTGGCGGTGCTGCGCCGCCGCCCCGGCTTCGCGTGCGGCGCCGTCACCGACCGTCCCGCCCGCCGCGCCGACCCGTTCTGGGCCGGTTTCGCGGGCGACGCCCTCGCCGGACAGGACGCCGTGGACGTGCCGGCGCTCGCCGCCCGGCTCGGCCTCGGCGCCGCCGAACCGCGGTACGTCCCGTTCCCGTTCGACGAGACCACCTGACCCGACCCGCCCGACGGATGGAGCGAACCCGAGCATGGCAGCCGAGAGGCAACCGCCGTCCCCCGACCACAACATCGCCATGTGGGGGGCCACCGGTTCCGGCAAGACGACCTTCCTCGCCGCGCTGGACATCGCGCTGAGCCGGGCGGACCACATCGACTGGAAGGTCATCGGCGCCAACGAGGCGTCCACGGACGTCCTGATCAAGCTGTCGAGCAAGCTCGCGAACGACAACGAGTTCCCCGACGCGACCTTCGGCGTGGAGCAGTACCAGTGGCGGCTCGTCGGGCAGAGTGAGCACCGTGAGGGTCGTCTCTGGAACCGGCGCACGGTGCGGCGCGGGCACTCCGTCGGCCTCGACGTCCACGACGCCGAGGGCGAGCTGTTCAGCAACGACTTCATCGGCGACCACGAGCCGATGCTGCAGAGCCTCGCGCGCAGCCGCGGCATCGTGTACCTGTTCGACCCGATCCGCGAGTTCGAGGTGGGCGACGCCTACAAGAGCCTCGACGGCATGCTCGCCCGGCTGGCGCAGCGCATGCTGAACGCCGAGGACGCGCCGGACGACGGGCGGCTCCCCCACTACGTCGCGGTCTGCACCACCAAGTTCGACGAGGTGCGGGTGCTGCAGACCGCCCAGAACCTCGGCCTGCTGGACTTCGACGCCGACGAGCACGGGTGCCCCCGGGTGGCGGGCGGCGAGGACGCGCGGGAGCTGTTCCGCGAGCTGTGCTCGGTGTCGCGGAGCGGCACCGCCGACCTCGTCCTGCGCAAGCTCACCCGGTACTTCCGCGAGGACCGGATCGGCTTCTTCGTGACGTCCGCGGTCGGGTTCCACCTGGACCCGCGCGTCAACCGGTTCAATCCGCGGGACTACCAGAACGTCGTGCCGGACGCCCGGTCGCAGCGCGGCTTCCGCATCCGTTCCGGCGTGCGGCCCATCAACGTGATGGAGCCGCTCCTGTGGCTGGCGGAGCGGCTGTCGGACGGCGTCCGCGTGGACTTGGAGACCGAGGCGGCACGGTGAGCGACCGGATCGAGATCGTCCCCGAGTGGGCGGTGTGGGGGAAGGAGCCCAGCGGCCTGTCCTACCGGGTGCTGCGGTGCAGCGACGGCCACCTGAACGACGCCGGCTTCACCCGCATCATGCAGCGGTACTCCACCGGGACCCACACCGACCTGCCGCAGGTCACGCTGAGCTGGGCCCGCGCGGAGGGCGAACTCTACATCGGCATGGCCGTCCAGCGCCGGACGGACGAGCGCGACCACACCGGCCGCAAGATCGTCATGACGCGCTACTGCGCGCTGCCCTACTCGCGGCTTCCGGAGCCGGTCTCGTACGAGGCGATCTACCACGCGCTGAGCGACTGGCGGCCGCCGGCCGAGGGCGCCGCCGCCGCACCCCTGCACCTGCCGCCGCTGTACCCGGACGCCATCGCGCCGCAGGCCACCGAGCACGCGATGGGCGTGGCCGCGCTGCTGCTCACCGGGACGCCGGTGCACATCGTGCCGTCCGGGGAGGTCCCGTCGTACCTGGAGCGGCTCCGGTTCCTCGACGCCGTCGCCGCGCTCCTGCCGTACGGGATGCGCACCGAGCTGTCCGCGGCGACGTGGGTGAGCAGCACGTCGCAGAGCCGCATCCGGCTCGCGTTCACCAGCCACGCCGACAAGGACGCGCACGCGGTGCCGTGGGGCGCCGTGCCGAGCTTCGCCGACGCGTGGAACTCGCCCGCGCACGCGTACGCCGAACTGCTGGGCGTCCACGCGGGCACGCCGGAACGGGCGGCCGACGTGATCCGGCGGCTGGCCGCGCTCCGCGAGCCGCTGCGCTGGGACGCGGGCTTCGCCGTGCGGGCCCTGGAACTGCTCCGCGCCCAGGTCCAGACGGCCGAGCCACGGCCCGACCCGCCGTCCGACGGCGAGGAGCACTACCGGCGGGCCGAGGACGCGATGCGCGCCTGCGTCCACGCCGTCCTGCACGGCGACGGGCCCGCCTTCACCGAGGCGGTGGCGCGCCTCCAGCAGGTCCAGGACGCCGAGCTGGACGAGGCGCAGCGGAGCGCGCTCTGGGACATCGCCGTCGAGGGCGGGCTGCCCTCGCTGCGGCCCCGGGCCGGCGACGACCCGGAGGTCGACCGGCTCTACGAGGCGTGCCTGCGCCTCGGCCTCGGCCCCGCCCTCGACCGCACCCACCTGTTCGTGGTCGAGCAGGACCTCGGCGAGGCCGTCTCCGCCCGGCTGCTGAACATCATGGCGCGCATGGCCGCCGGCGACCCCGCCACCTACCTGGCGATCGCCGTCCGGCTGCGCTGGAACACGACGAACCTGCTCGACGGGCTGAGCAGCCGGACGCTCGCGCAGCTCGCCGTCCAGCAGGACCGGAAGGACGTCCTCGAGATCGTCCACCGCGAACTCTGCAGGCGCGCCGAACGGGACCCGTCCGTCCGGGACGCCCTCGCGGAGAGCGGCTACCTCGCGGGCCCGGTCGAACGCTTCCACGGGGGCATCTACCCCCAGTTCGTCTCGCTGCGGCAGCTTCTCTCGACCGCCTTCGGCCCGCGGCTCGACCGCTCGCAGTTCGCCCGGATCGTCCGCGGCGGCAGGCTCTACCCGCCGACGCCCGCGCTCATCTTCGCGGCCCTCGCCCTGTACCGGGAGCCGGACGCGGGCGAGACGCTCGCCTCCGCGTACTTCCGGGGGTTCCTGGAGACGCCGTACCTGCCGAACGAGCTGCGGTCGCTGCTGGAGGACGCGCTCGGCCCCCGCCCCTTCCCCGCCCCGGGCGGTGCCCCGGGCGGCGGCGCGGGCGGGGATCCCGGCGGGAGCGCGGGGGACGACGAGAAGGCGCAGCGACGCTACATCTCCCTGGTCAAGGACCGCCTGTCCCGCCGCGGCGAGCGCAAGTCGCCGCTGTGATCCCGCGCCGCGGTCAGAGCACCTCCTCCACGGCGGCGGAGATCCTCATGCCGGTCCCCACGTCACCGGCGAAGCTGGTCCGCACCAGCCGGGCGGGCCCCCAGGTGACGTAGGCGAGATCCGGGTTCCGGTCGGTGGCGAGGATCCCGAGCAGTTCGTTCGCCCGACGCTGCTGAGCGCTTGACCGCCTGAACGTGAACCCGTCCGCCATCTCCAGGTCGTCGAACGCGATGGCGTCCGGACGGGCGCCCGGGACGGCCGTGTTCACGACGACGGGCCTGCCGGCGGCCCGCAGCAGATCGGCGAGCCGCGTGACGAACAGGTATTTGCCGAGGCGGTGCCGTGCCGGCGCTGCCGGACGAACGACGCCGCGAGCGCCGGCGCGTCGATGCGTTCGAGGCTCTCCCGCAGGCGGGCGACGACGCGGCGGCCGTCCTCGATGAGGGAGAGGTCGGCGGCGATGAACTCGGCCCTGGACGGCGCCGACGGGGACCGGCGCGCCGTCGACATGCGCGCGGTCGCGGCGGCGGCCGGAGTCGGCATCGGCACGCTCCACCGGCACTTCCCCGCCAGGGACGACCTCGTGCAGGCCATCACCGGGTCCGACCTCGCCGTGGGCCACCGGGGCAGCGTAATGGGCGAACCCCTCGAACGGGAGACGTTCGGGCATGACGGGACGGCGGCCGGGGCCTCGCGGCGGCCCGCGCGCGGGGGCGGGTTCTCGGTGGGCGGGAGTGCCCGGTTCCGGGCCGGGCGGGAGCGGTTACTCTACCAAACAGTTGTTAGAAAGAAGGGAGGCGATCATGGTGGTCGAGTACGCGCGGCGGGGGGACGTCGCGGTGGTGACGATGAACCGGCCGGAGTACCGCAACGCGCAGAACTCCGCGATGACCTACGCGCTGGACGAGGCGTTCTACCGGGCGGCCGGGGACGACGGCGTCAAGGTGATCGTGCTCGCCGGGGCGGGGCCGCACTTCTCGGCCGGGCACGACATCGGCACCCCCGGGCGGGACGCCGACCGGACCTTCCCCCGCAAGGCCGGCATGTGGTGGGACCACGTCGGCAAGTCGGGCGCGGAGAGCCGGTTCGCGCGGGAGTCGGAGGTCTACCTCGGGATGTGCCGCCGGTGGCGGGAGATCCCGAAGCCGATGATCGCGTCGGTGCAGGGCGCGTGCGTGGCGGGCGGGCTGATGCTGGCGTGGGTGTGCGACCTGATCGTCGCGTCGGACGACGCCTTCTTCGCCGACCCCGTCGTCCGGATGGGCATTCCGGGCGTGGAGTACTTCGCGCACCCGTGGGTGATGCCCCCGCGCATCGCGAAGGAGTTCCTCTACACCGGCGAACGCATGACGGCGGCGCGCGCGCACGAACTCGGCTGGGTCAACCGCGTGGTCGCGCGGGACGCGCTGGAGGACGAGACGTTCGCGCTGGCCGACCGGATCGCGGCGATGCCCCGGATGGGGCTCGCGCTGACGAAGAAGGCCGTGAACCAGGCCGAGGATTTGCAGGGCTTGCAGACCGGGATGGACTCGGTGTTCGGCCTCCACCACCTCGCGCACGCGCACAACGCGGAGACGGGCGCGGACTCCCTGGCGGGACAGGACGCGAAGAGCATGAAGGCGGCTTCGGAGAAGGCGGCAGCGAATGGATCTTGAGTTCGGGACGGCGGACGAGGAGTTCCGCGCGGAGGTGCGGGCGTGGCTGGCGGAGCAAGTGCCCGCCGAGCCGCTGCCGTCGCTGGAGACCGAGGAGGGCTTCGCGGCCCACCGGGAGTGGGAGCGGACGCTCGGCGCCGACCGGCTGTCGGTCGTGTCGTGGCCGCAGGAGTACGGCGGCCGCGGCGTGTCGGTGCTCCAGTGGCTCGTGTTCGAGGAGGAGTACTACGCGGCGGGCGCGCCCGGCCGGGTCAGCCAGAACGGCATCAACCTGCTCGCGCCGACCCTGATGAAGCACGGGACGCCGGAGCAGCTCGCGCGGGTGCTGCCGCCGATGGCCGCCGGCGAGGTGATCTGGGCGCAGGCGTGGTCGGAGCCGGGCGCGGGCAGCGACCTGGCGGCGCTGCGCGCGACGGCGACCCGGACGGACGGCGGGTGGCTGCTGAACGGGCAGAAGACGTGGAGTTCGCGGGCGGCGTTCGCCGACCGGGGCTTCGGCCTGTTCCGGTCCGACCCGGAGAGCGAGCGGCACCGGGGCCTCACGTACCTGATGTTCCCGCTGGACGCCGAGGGCGTGACCGTCCGGCCGATCGGGCGGCTCGACGGCAAGCCCGCGTTCGCGGAACTGTTCCTCGACGGCGTGTTCGTCCCGGACGGCGACGTCATCGGCGAGCCCGGCAAGGGCTGGAACGTCGCGATGAGCACGGCGGGCAACGAGCGCGGGCTGACGCTGCGCTCCCCCGGCCGGTTCACCGCCGCGACGGAACGGCTCGTCGACCTGTGGAAGGAGCGGGCCGACCCGGCGGACACGGCGCTGCGGGACCGGGTCGCGGACGCCTGGATCCGGTCGCGCGCGTACCGGCTGAAGGGGTTCGAGACGATCTCCAGGGACGACGACATCGGCGCCGAGTCGAGCCTGAACAAGGTCTTCTGGTCGGAGCTGGACGTGGCGCTGCACGAGACGGCGCTCGACCTGCTCGGCGCGGACGGCGAGCTGGAGTCGGAGTGGCTGGAGAACTACGTGTTCTCGCTCGCCGGCCCCATCTACGCGGGCACCAACGAAATCCAGCGGAACGTGATCGCCGAGCGGCTGCTCGGCCTGCCGAGGGGGGCACGGTGAGGTTCGTCCTGTCCGAGGAGCAGCGGATGTTCGCCGGGACGCTGCGGCGGCTGCTCGCCGAGGCCGGCACCGCGAAGGCCGTCCGGGCGTGGGCGTCCGGGGACCACGGCCCGGGACGCGAGGTGTGGGCGGCGCTCGCCGAGGCGGGGCTGTTCGCGGTCGCGGTGCCGGAGGAGCGCGGCGGCGCGGGCCTGCTGCCGGTCGAGCTGGTCGCGGCGATGGAGGAGGTCGGGCGGGCGGCGGCGCCCGGCCCGTACGTCGAGACGCTCGCGGCGGCGGAGCTGCTGCCCCGGACGGGCGGCGGCGGGCTGCTGGCGGGCATCGCCGAGGGCGCGACGATGGTGACGCTCGGCGTCCCGCACGCGCTGGACGCCGACGCCGCCGACGTCGTCCTCGGGACGGACGGGAAGCCGCGCGCGGCCTCCGGCGGCCCGCTGACCTCCCTCGACCCGGCGCGGCGGCTGTTCCGGGTGAACGGGTCCCCGGGCGAGCGGCCCGACTTCGGGGTGCTGATGTGCGCGGCGCAGCAGATCGGGCTCGGCCGGGCGCTGCTGGACGTGTCGGTCGAGTACGCGAAGACGCGGCGGCAGTTCGGGCGCCCGATCGGCGAGTACCAGGCGGTCAAGCACCACCTGGCGGGCGCGATGGTCGAGCTGGAGTTCGCGCGGCCGCTGCTGTACGGGGCGGCGCTCGCGTACGGGACGCCCGAGTTCGGGCGGGACGTGTCGGCGGCGAAGGTCGCCGCGTCCGACGCGTGCTACGGCGCCGCGAAGATCGCCCTGCAGGTGCACGGCGCGATCGGCTACACCGACGAGTACGACCCGTCGCTGTGGATCCGCAAGGCGCGGGCGCTGCACTCGGCGTGGGGCACCCCCGCCGAGCACCGCGCCCGCGTCGTCGCCTCGCTCTAGCCGTCCGGGCTAGCGGGGCAGGTCCACGCGGCGGACCTTGCCGGACGCGGTCTTCGGGAGGTCGTCCACGAAGACGACCTCCCGGGGGACCTTGAAGTTCGCGAGCCGCTCCTTGCAGTGCGCGATCAGCTCCTCGGCGGCGACGGACGCGCCGGGCCGGGTGCGCACGTAGGCGCGGGCGACCTCGCCGAGCCGCTCGTCCGGGACTCCGATGACGCCGGACTCGGCGACGGCGTCGTGCCGGGCGAGGACGTCCTCGATCTCCGCCGGGTACACGTTGAAGCCGCCGACCGTGAACATCTCCTTCGTCCGGCCGGTGATCCGCAGGTTGCCGCGCTCGTCGAGGCGGCCCCGGTCGCCGGTGTCGAGCCAGCCGTCGCGGAGCGTCGCGGCGGTCGCCTCCGGGTCGTCGAGGTAGCCGCTCATCACGTTGTAGCCGCGCACGAGGACGGCGCCGTCCTCGCCCGCCGGGACCGGGTCGCCCTTGTCGTCGGCGATGACGACCTCGACGTCGTCGATCGCGCGCCCGCACGTGGTCGCGATCGTCTCGTCGTCGTCGTCCACCGAGCAGGCGGTGACGGTGCCGGACGACTCGGTGAGCCCGTAGGCGGTCACGACCTGCGGGAACAGTTCGGCGCGGATGCGGCGGACGAGCGCGACGGGGACGTCGGCGGCGCCCGTGACGGCCAGCCGCAGCGACGACAGGTCGCGGTCCGCGCGGCCGGGGGCGTCCAGCAGCGTCGTGTAGATCGTGGGCGGGCCGGGCAGGACGGTGATCCGCTCCCGCTCGATCAGCGCGAGGGTCTCGGCGGCCTCGAAGACGCGCTGCAGCACCATCGTGGCGCCCTGGAGCAGGCACGCCAGGACGCCCGCCTTGTAGCCGAACGTGTGGAACATCGGGTTGACGATGAGGTACCGGTCGCCCGCGCCGACGCCCGTCCGCCCGCACCACGCCCGGTACGTCCGGACGTTCTGCTCGTGCGTGCACAGGACGCCCTTCGGCCGTCCGGTGGTGCCCGAGGTGAACAGGATGTCGGCGACGTCGCCGGGCGCGACGGCGGCGGCCCGCGCGTCCGCGTCGGCCGCCGGGACGGCCGCGCCCGCGCCGAGGAACGCGTCCCACGCCGTCACGCCGGGCCGCTCGGGACCGTTGAACGTGACGACGCCGCGCAGGTCGGGCAGCCCGGGGATCGCGCCGGACGCGTCCTGCCCGAGCAGCCCCGGGTAGTCGATGCCGAGGAAGCCGTCCTCGACGAACAGCAGCTTCACCCGGGCCTTCTCCAGCGGCCAGCGCGCCTCGTCGCCCTTGTACCGGGTGTTGAGCGGGACGAGCGCCGCGCCCGCCGACACGGCGCCGAGCACGGTCACGATCCACTGCAGCCCGTTCGGCGCCCAGATCGAGACGCGGTCGCCCGGTTCGACGCCCGCCGCGGCGAACCCGCGCGCGGCGGCCCGCACCCGGTCGCGCAGCTCGGCGTAGGTGACGCGGACGGTCCCGTCGACGACGGCCTCCGTGTCCGGGGACGTGGCCGCGGCCCGGGCCAGCACCCCGGGAATCGTCAACTCGCTCATGACCGACCATCGTTGCCCGGGCGGGCGGGCGGCGGTACCCGGCGGTCCCGCTCACCGGTACCGGGCGATGCGCTCCCGGAACCAGTGGTAGGACGCCTTGGGCGTGCGGGCGCCCGTGGCGAAGTCGACGTGCACGAGGCCGAACCGCTGCGCGTAGCCCTCGGCCCACTCGAAGTTGTCGAGCAGCGACCAGACGAAGTAGCCGCGGACGTCCACGCCGTCGTCCATCGCGCGGTGCAGGGCGCGCAGGTGGCCGTCCAGGTAGTCGATGCGGTCCTGGTCGCGGCGGGCGGGGTCGTCGTCGGGGGCGGAGCAGCCGTTCTCGGTGATCAGGATGGGCGGCAGCCGGTTCCCGTAGGCGTCGCGGAGGCCGGTGAGCAGGTCGTACAGGCCGTCCGGGACGACCGGCCAGCCGAACGCGGTGAGCGGGTGCCCGTCGATCGGGACGTCCTCGAACGGGAGCCCGGCGTCCTCGATGCGGTCGCCGACCTCGGCGAGCACCGACCCGCCCGCCGCCGGGGCCGCCGCGCCGCCGCGCGGGGCGGCGATGCGGGTGGGGCTGTAGTAGTTGACGCCGAGCCGGTCGATGGGCGCGGCGATCGCGGCGAGGTCGCCGTCGCGGACGAACGGCAGCGCGTCCGCCGCGATGCCGTAGGCGCTCATGTCGGGCAGCCGCCCGAGCAGGACCGGGTCGGTGAACAGGCGGTTCTGCAGGACGTCGAACGCGTCCGCGGCGGCCCGGTCGGCGGGGTCGTCGCTCGCGGGCCGCACCGGGCTGTAGTTGTTCGTGATGCCGATCGGCGCGGCCGAGCGCGCGCGCAGCACCGGGACGGCGAGGCCGTGGGCCAGCAGCATGTGGTGGGCCGCGGGGAGGGCGTCCAGGAGGAGGGCCTCGCCGGGCGCGTGCGTCCCGATGCCGTACCCCTCGGTCATGTGGACGAACGGCTCGTTCAGCGTGATCCAGGCGGCGACGCGGTCGCCGAGCCGGTCGGCGACGATGCCCGCGTACTCGGCGAGCCGGTGCGCGGTGTCGCGGTTCATCCAGCCGCCGTCGTCCTGGAGGGCCTGCGGGAGGTCCCAGTGGTAGAGGGTGACGACGGGCGCGATGTCCCGCTCGGCGAGGGCGTCGACGAGCCGGTCGTAGAAGTCGAGCCCCTTCGGGTTGGCGGGGCCGCGCCCGTCCGGCTGGATCCGCGGCCACGCGACGGAGAACCGGTAGGCGTCGACGCCGAGGCCCGCCATCAGCGCGACGTCCTCCGGCCAGCGGTGGTAGTGGTCGCAGGCGACGTCGCCGGTGTCGCCGTTCTTCACCCGTCCGGGCTCGGCGGTGAACGCGTCCCAGATGCTCGGGCCGCGGCCGTCCTCGGCGACCGCCCCCTCGATCTGGTAGGCCGCCGTCGCCGTCCCCCAGAGGAACCCCTCGGGCACCGAGTCCATGAACCCTCCCCGCCTGACCTGACCGGGCGTCACATTAAACATGAACAAATGTCATGTTCGCTACGGCCCGGCGCCCGGCGGGGTCAGGCGAGGGGGACGGTCGCCTGGAGGACGGCCTCGGAGAGCGCCTCGGAGCGGAAGTGCGGCAGGTTGAGCATCACCACCGGCCCGCCCGGGTCCTCCGCGAGGAACCGCTTCAATCCTTCGCCTGTCGGATCGACCGCCATGCCGTCTCTCCCTTCCGAACGGGATTCTGACCCTAGCCGTCCCCGCCCGCCCGCACACGGCCCGGCGCCGCCCGGACGGACTATGACCGCCGCACAAAACGCGAGGCCGTCTTCATAACATGAGGGACATTCACTTCTTGCCGGTTCGGTGTTTCACTCGGATCAGCCCGTGGACCACTCCCCCGGCCGAGGTGCCACATGCACGTCCTCCGCCCGTCCCGCCGCTCCCGCCCCGCCGCCGTCCCGCTCGTCCTCGCCCTCCTCGCCGCCTGCCTCGCCGTCGCCGCCCCCGCCCGTGCGCGTCCGTCCGCGCCCGGCGAGGTGCGGGGGTACGCCGACCTGCACAGCCACCTGATGTCGTACGAGGCGTTCGGCGGCAGCCTGCTCTGCGGGAAGCCGTTCGACCCGGACGGCATCGCGGCGGCGCTGCGCGACTGCCCCGACCACGGGTTCGACGGCGCGTTCGCCTGGTTCGAGAACTTCACCCGGCACGGCAGCCCGTTCGGCACCCACGACCCGGCCGGCTGGCCGACCTTCGCGGACTGGCCGGCCTGGGACTCCCGCACCCACCAGCAGATGCACTACACCTGGCTGGAGCGCTCCCGGCGCGCCGGGCAGCGGATCCTGGTGAACCAGCTCGTCGCGAACCGGCAGCTCTGCGAGGTCTATCCGCTCAAGCGCAACGCATGCGACGAGATGGACGTCATCCGCCTGCAGGCACAGCGGATGCGCGAGCTCGAAGCCCACATCGACGCACGGAACGGCGGCGACGGCTGGCTGCGCATCGTCACGGACCCCGCCGAGGCCCGCGGCGTCATCGAGGCCGGGAAGCTCGCGGTCGTCCTCGGCGTCGAGACGTCCGAGCCGTTCGGCTGCCGGACGATCGGCGGCGAGCCGCAGTGCACCCGCGCGGACATCGACCGCGGCCTCGACGAGATGCGCGGGCTCGGCGTCTCGTCGATGTTCCTGTGCCACAAGTTCGACAACGCGCTCTGCGGCGTCCGGTTCGACCCCGGCACCACGGGTGTCGTCATCAACGCGGGCAACTTCCTCGGCACCGGACGGTTCTGGCGGGCCGAGACGTGCACCGGCCCGGCCCACGACAACACGATCGCCCCCGCGGGCGGGCTCGGCGACGTCCTGCGCGAACCCCTCCGGCGCCTCGGCATGGCCGGCGTCACGCTCCCGCTGTATCCGAGCCCGCCGCACTGCAACGTCGCCGGGCTCACCGACCTCGGGGAGCACATGGTCCGGGGGATGGTCGAGCGCGGCATGATCGTCGAGATCGACCACATGAGCGTCAAGGCCGCCGACGAGACCCTCGGCGTCCTCGAAGCGGCGCGCCACTCGGGCGTCGTGTCGTCCCACAGCTGGACGGACGGGACGTTCGCGGAGCGCGTCTACCGGCTCGGCGGCATGATCACCGGCTACGGCTCCCCGGCGGACGGCTTCGTCGCCGAATGGAAGCGCAATAAGCGGCACCGCGACCCCCGCCACCTCTTCGGCTACGGCTACGGCCTCGACGCCAACGGCATGGGCCCCCTGCCCGGCCCCCGCCCGGACAACGGCGCGAACCCCCTCGACTACCCGTTCACCTCGCCGTTCGACCCGTCCGTGAAGCTCGACCGGCTCCGCACCGGCGTCCGCACCTGGGACCTGAACACCGAGGGCGTCGCGAACTACGGCCTCGTCCCCGACTGGCTCGCCGACGTCGGCGACGTCGGCGGCCGGGAGATCATCGACGACCTGGCCCGCGGCGCGGAGTCCTACCTGCAGATGTGGACGCGCGCCCGGAACGGGACGAACCCGAGCTGAGTGAGCCGACGTGAGTGAACCGGCGTGAGGGAACCGGAGCGAGAGAGCCGGGGTAAGGAATCCGTCGGGGGCGGAGCAAAGGCGGTATGCGCAGCCGGTTGCGGAACGACAGCGAACCCAGGGCCCGCCATCCTCCCTGAATGCGGCCACCGCCGGGCACAGTAAGTGACCGATCGCATACACTGTGCGATGGGCGCGTATCCACGCGTTCCCCCGACCCTCCGGAAGGTGGACCCCCGCATGCGCACGATCACCATGCTGCTCACCGTCGGCGCCCTGCTCGCCGCCGCACCCGCGGCGGCCGCCGCCGCGCCCCCGCCCGAGCCGCAGCCGACGATCGAGTACGGCGCCCCGGACGGCACCGGCAACGGCGGCCTCGTCGACTTCGACGACGAGGTCGTCGACGCGTCCGACCTGGGCAAGATCATCCTCGTCGTCCGGTAACCCCCGGTCCGAGCAGGCCGCCGCGGCGCCCGGCGACCGCCGAGCCGGTCCCGAGCCCGCACCGGTGACGCGGCCGCGCCCGTCGCCGTGGCGGCCGTCCCGCCGATGATCGCCGGGCCGGTGCCGGTCGTCCCGGCGCGACGCCGCCGTCAGTGGGCGAGCGGCGACGTGCGCGACCTCGGCCACCGGCACCCGGACGCCGGCGCGCTGGAGCCGAGCTGCGGACGCGTGGCGCCGCCGAGCGACCCGGGCCGCAGCGGGCCCGCGCTGTGGACGGCGCCGCCCGGCTCTCCGTTCCGCGCCGCGCCGGATCGCCGAACGGCCGGAGGGCGCCGTGCGCTGACGCGCCCGTACAACCCGGGGTTGTCGTCCGCCCGCGCGCCGGTTGTTGGCGGTGCGGCGCGCGTCCCTGCTTTGATCTCGCGGTCGGGGGCGGGCGACCGGAGGGCGGGCGGCGGGGCATGGGCGGGGAACGGCGGTTCGGCCCGTTCTGGACGGCCTACGCGGCGAGCACCTTCGGGACGATGCTCGCGTTCGACGCGTTCGCCCTGATCGCGATCCTGGTGCTGGACGCGGGACCGGCCGCGGTGTCGCTGCTCGCGGCGGCCGGGACGGCGGCGGGCGCGGCGCTCGCGGTGCCGCTCGGGCCGTGGGCCGAGCACCGCCGCAAGCGTCCGGTGATGATCGCGATGGACCTGCTGCGGGCCGCGGCGCTGCTCAGCGTGCCCGCCGCGCACGCGCTCGGCCGGTTGACGTTCGTCCAGCTCGTGGCCGTGGCGGTCGTCATGGCGGCGGCCGACATCGCGTTCCGGGCGGCGAGCGGCGCCTACCTGAAGCAGCTCGTGCCGCCGGACCGGCTGCTCGCCGCGAACGGGCGGCTGGAGGCGACGACCTGGACGGCGACGGCGCTCGGGCCGCCGCTCGGCACGGCCGCGATCGGGCTGTTCGGCCCGGTCGCGACGGTGCTCGCGAACGCGGCGGGGCTGCTGGTGTCGGCCGCGTCGCTCCGCGCGGTCCGCGGGCGCGAACCGCGGCCCGTCCGGGCGGGCGCGCGGGGCACGGGCGGCCTGCTGGAGGGCTGGCGGCACATCCTGGCCGAGCCGGCGCTGCGGGCGCTGTTCCTCAACACGGTCCTGGTCAACGGGCTGATCATGGCGGCGGGGCCGCTGCTGGCGGTCCTCATGCTCGACGGGCTCGGGTTCGCGCCGTGGCAGTACGGGCTCGTCTTCGCGCTGCCCTGCGTCGGCGGGCTGATCGGGTCGCGGCTGGCCCGCCGGCTCGTCCCCCGTTTCGGGCCGCACCGGGTGCTGCTGGTCGCCGGGACGCTCCGCGCCTGCTGGCTGCCGGGGCTCGCGTTCGTCCGTCCCGGGGCGGCGGGGCTCGTGCTGGTGATGGCCGTCGAGCTCGGGATGATCACCTGCATCGGCGTGTTCAACCCCGTGTTCGCCACCCGCAGGCTCGAACTGACCGCGCCGGACCGGCTCGTCCGGACGCTGGCGGCGTGGACGGTCACGAGCCGGCTCGCGACCGCGGCCCTGACGGCGCTGTGGGGGCTGCTCGCGAGCGTCACCGGGCCCCGCGCCGCGATCGCGGCCGCCGGAGCCGCCGCCCTCGCGACGCCCTTCCTGCTCCCGCGCCGCGAGCGGGTCACGGCTCCCGCAGCGCCCCCGCGATGACCGTGGTGACGATCGCCCGGACGGCGTCCGTGTCCGGCGGCGCGGA
Organism: Spirillospora sp. NPDC052242; assembly: GCF_040679555.1. Lineage (NCBI taxonomy): Bacteria > Bacillati > Actinomycetota > Actinomycetes > Streptosporangiales > Thermomonosporaceae > Spirillospora > Spirillospora sp. NPDC052242. Next base: position 113,848 of record NZ_JBFAUZ010000003.1, on the reverse strand, counting down.
CGTCCGGTCGGCGAACAGCAGGTGCCCGGCGCCGATCAGCGCGGGGGCGAGCGCGTCGACGTCGGCGTCCGCCGCGACGCGGCCCCGGTCGCGCTCGGCGGCGAGGTAGGACGCGATCATCTCCGCGGCCTCCGTCAGGAGCGGGACCCCCGCGGGACGGTCCCGGCGCAGGCGCGCGCGCAGTTCGTCGCGGGAGGTGACGAGGCCGACGATCGCGACGGCGACCGTCCCGAACAGGTCGGTGAGCGCGGCGGTGAGGTTGCCGGGGACGGTGCCGGTCCCTGCGGCGGCGCGCAGCGCGGCGCCCTGGGCGTCGAGCCCGGCGACGCGGTCGCGGACGAGCTCGGCCAGGAAGGCGTCGAAGTCGGCGAAGTGCCGGTGCAGGACGCCCTTGGCGCAGCCGGCCTCCGTGGTGACCGCGCGGCTGGTCAGCCCGCTCGGCCCGTCCCGCAGCAGGACCCGTTCGGCGGCGTCGAACAGCTGCCGCCGCACGTCCCGGATGGCCACCCCTGTCGGCACCGTCCACGCCCCTTTCCCCGCCGGTCCCCACATTCTGGACGAGTGGGCGAGCGCCCACTACAGTGGGCACATGCCCACTATACCTTCGGAACCCCACCGGGTCCGGGCCATGGCCGAGTCGTTCGGCACGGACGCCGAACGCTACGACCGGACGCGGCCCCGCTACCCCGACGCCCTGATCGACGCGATCGTCGCCGCCTCCCCCGGCCCGGACGTCCTCGACGTCGGCTGCGGCACCGGCATCGAGGCCCGCCAGTTCGCCGCGTCCGGCTGCCGGATCCTCGGCGTCGAACCGGACGCGCGCATGGCCGCGTTCGCCCGCGCCCAGGGCATCGACGTCGAGGTCGCGACGTTCGAGGACTGGGACCCCGCCGGCCGCACGTTCGACGCCGTCGTCGCCGGAACCGCCTGGCACTGGGTGGACCCCCGCGCCGGCGCGGCCCAGGCGGCGCGGGTGCTGCGCCCCGGCGGCCGGCTGGCCGCGTTCTGGAACGTGTTCGCACCGCCGCCCGAGGTGGCCGCGGCGACCGCCGAGGTCTGCCTCCGCGTCATGCCCGACTCGCCGATCGACTTCCACGCCGTCGCGAAGGGCGGCGTGGACGGCTACCGGCCGATCCTCGAGAAGGCCGCCGACGGCATTCGCGCGACCGACGGCTTCGGCGACGTCGAGCAGTGGGTCCACGACTGGGAACGCCCCTACACCCGCGACGAGTGGCTCGACCAGATGCCCACCCAGGGCGCGTTCACCCGCCTCCCCCCGGACGCGCTAGCCCAGGTGCTCGACGGCGTCGGCGCGGCCATCGACACCCTGGGCGGCACCTTCACCATGCAGTACGCCGCAGTCGCCGTGACCGCCGCCTACCGCACTACCGAGCCCTGACCGCGCCCGGCCCGGGACCGCGATCGGCGGTCCCGGGCCTCCCGTACCGGACTGGCCGGGGCGGGTCAGCGGCGGGTTGTGCGGCGGAGGAGGAGCAGGCCCGAGGCGAGGACCGCGGCGGCCGTTGCGCCGTGGATTCCGAACGCGGCGGCCGCCGAGCCGTCGTGCCGCAGGATCGTCAGCATGTCTCCCGCCGGGATCGTCGCGAACGCGAGCATCACCCAGCCGAGCGCTTCGCGCTTGCCCCTGGCCAGCAGGGCCAGGACGGCGAGGCCGGTGCCGATGTCCCGCACGCCCTTGATGTTCAGCCAGGCGGCGTCCTCCCCGGTCGGCCACGCCGGGAGGCCGAAGCCCGACGCGGTCGCCACCGGGGCGAGGAGGTAGCTCAGGCCGACGTAGGTGATGCCGAGGCCGGTGAGCGCGGCGAGGGCGGTGCCGACGCGGGACGTGCGGACGTCCTCGCGGAGCCGCCGCATCCGGGCGGCGTGGTGCCGCGCCCCGAAGCGCCGCCAGAGCACGCGGGCCGGTGCGGGGAGTCCGGCGAGGAACTCCGCGCGCTCCTGCGGCGTCGCGTCCTCCAGGACGACGCCGAGGAGGGTGAGCAGCTTCGTCTTCGGGGTGTGCCGCGCGAAGTGCTCGCCCTGCGCGTTCCATTCGTCCCGCGTGAGGTGGCGTTCGGCGATCGGCAGGAGGTTCGTCTCCTCGTCGTCCAGGTGCTCGGCGAGGACGGCGCGGTGCTCGGCCAGCGCGTCCGCGAGGGCGTCGCGGACGGACGCGTCCGCCGTGCGGGCCCACGGGGCGGCGAGCTCGCGCAGCCGCGCGACCGACGCGGCGACCCGCTCGTGCTGGGCCTCCATCCGCAGCACGACGTCGGCGTCGAGGTCCACCCGCGCGAGCAGCGGCGGCCAGATCAGTTCGTCCTCGCCGTGGTGGTGGTTGTGCAGGCCGAGCAGGTAGTCGGCGAGGTGCGCGGCGAGCGCGCGGGCGCGGCGGCGGTCGCCGGGACGGGTCGCGGCGACCAGCTCGGCCAGCAGGCGCGACTCGCGGCGCATGCCGCGGTGGACGACGACCATCGAGTGGGTGAACGGGGTGGCGGTGCGGACCGTGTCGGTGCTCATGTCCACGAGCCTGCGCGGGGCGTCTTGGAGCCGGCTTGGAACGCGACTTGGAGCGACCCGGCGGGCGCCCAATACGATCGGTCCGTCATGGTGCGGATCCGGGTGCTCGGTGCGTTCGAGGCCGAGGTGGCGGGCGTCCCGGTGGCGCTCGGCGGGCCCCGGCAGCAGGCGGTGCTCGCGCTGCTGGTCGCCGCGCGCGGGCGGGTCGTGTCGGTCGACCGCATGATCGAGGAAGTGTGGCGCGGCGAGCCGCCGGCGCAGGCCGTCACGTCCCTGCAGGCGTACGTCTCGAACCTGCGCCGGATCCTGGAGCCCGAGCGGGCGCCGCGCGCGCCCGCGCGGGTGCTCGTGTCGGTCGCGCCCGGGTACGCGCTGCGCCTCCCCGACGACGCCGTGGACGCGTGGCGGTTCGGCGCGCTCGCCCAGGAGCCGGGACGGGCGGCGGAGGCCCTGGCGCTGTGGCGGGGTCCGGCGTTCGCGGAGTTCGCCGACGAGGAGTGGGCGCGCCCCGAGATCCACCGGCTGGACGAGCTGCGGCTCGCCGCGCGGGAGCGGCACGTCGCGGACGTCCTGCGCGCGGGCGGCGCCGCCGCGGCCGTGCCGGAGGCCGAGCTCCTCACCCGCGAGGAGCCGCTCCGCGAGGAGGCGTGGCGGCTGCTCGCGCTGGCGCTGTGGGGCGCGGGCCGGCGGGCCGACGCCCTCGCCGCCCTCCGGGAGGCCCGCGCGCTGCTCGCCGCCGAACTCGGTCTCGACCCCGGGCCCGCGCTGGCCGCGCTGGAGACCGCGATCCTCCAGGGGCGCGACCCCGGTCTCCCCGCGCCCGCCGCGCCGCCCGCGGCCGCGCCCGTCCCCGAGCGGGAGCCGTTCCTCGGCCGCGAGGACGAAGTGGCCGCGCTGACCGGGCTCGCGGAACGCGGCGGGCTGCGCGTCGCGCTCGTCACCGGCGAGGCGGGGCTGGGCAAGACGGCGCTGCTGACCCGGCTCGCGGACGACCTCGAACGGCGGGGCGGGCTCGTCGTGACCGGCCGCTGCCCGCAGAGCGACGGCGCTCCCCCGGCCTGGGCGTGGACGGAGGCGCTCACCGCGCTCGCCCGGCACGTCCCCGCGCCCGATGGGGTCGCGCCGCTGCTGCAAGACGCGTCCGCCGCCGCGCCCCGCGACACCGCGGCCGGGCGGTTCGCCCTCCACCGGGCGGTGTGGGCGTGGCTGGGCGACGCGGCCCGGCGGCGTCCGCTCACCGTCATGCTGGACGACCTGCACTGGGCCGACGCCGAGACCCTCGCCCTCCTGGCCGCCGCGTCCGGCGACGCGCCGCTGCTGGTCGTCGCCGCGTTCCGCGCCGACGAGACCGGCGCGCGGCTCACCGAGGCGCTGGCCGTCCTCGCCCGGCTGTCCCCGCTGCGGCTGCCGCTGCGCGGGCTGCCCGAACCGGCCGTCGCGCGGCTCGTCGCCGCCGAGGTGTCCGCGGAGGTGGACGCCGCCACCGTCGCGGCGCTCGCCGAACGCACCGGCGGCAACCCGTTCTACGTGCGGGAGAGCGCGCGGCTGCTCGGCGGCGAGGGCGCGCTGGTGGCGACCTCGCAGGTCCCCGAGGGGGTGCGGGACGTACTGCGCCGCCGCCTCGCCCGGCTGCCCGAGCCCGCCGTCGCCGTCCTGCGGCTGGCCGCGGTCGCGGGCACCGAGGCCGACGTGGACGCGCTCGTCCTCGCCGCCGACACCGGCGAGGACGCGGTACTGGACGCGCTCGACGCGGGGATCGTCGCCGGGCTGCTCACCGAGCCCGCGCCGGGCCGCGTCCGGTTCGCGCACGCGCTCGTCCGGGACACCATGATCGCCGACCTCAGCGAGCTGCGCCGCGCCCGCATGCACGCCCGGCTCGGCGCGGCCCTGGAGCGGCTGACGCCGGACGACGCCCCCGCGCTCGCCCACCACTTCCACCACGCCGCGTCCGCCGCGACCGCCGCCCGGGCCGTCGCGTACGCGGTCCGGGCCGCCGACCTCGCCGAGCACCGCTACGCGCACGACACCGCCGTCGGCCTGCTCACCCGCGCCCTGGAGTCGTTCGAGCGCCTCCCCGGCCGGGACGACGCCGCCCGCATCGACCTCCTCGGCCGCCTGCTGCGCGCGCAGATCCGCGCGGGCGCCCTGCTGGACGCCCGCGCCACCCGCGGCCGCGCCGTCGACCTAGCCGAACGCGCCGGGCGCGACGACCTGCTCCGCGCCGCCTTCACCGCGTGGACCGAACCCGTCCCCTGGCTGCTGCGCCCCTACGGCACCGTCGACGACCGCGTCATCGGCCTGCTGACCCGCCTCCTCGACCGCGACGGCCTCGCCCCGGACGTCCGGTGCCGCCTGCTGACGGCTCGCGCCGCCGAACTGACCGGCATCGGGGACCCGCGCGCGCGGGCGGACGCCGAGGAGGCCGCCGCGCTCGCCCGCGACCTGGACGACCCCCGGCTGCGCGCGCTCGCGCTGTTCGCGCTCGTCCGCGAGTTCGACGCCCGCGACCTCGACGGCTGGGCCGCGTGCGCCCGCGACCTGCACGCCCTCGGCACCGGGCACGACATGCCCGCCGCGCGGTGGTCGGGCTCCTACAACCTCGCCGCGATCGCCGTCCGGGACCATCGCCCCGCCGATGCGCGCCGCCACATCGCCGACGCCGCCGCGCTGGCCCGCCGGTACCGGATGCCCGGGGCGGCGGCCGTCTCCGCCGCCGCGCAGGCCGCGCTCGCCCACGCCGCCGGGCGCCTCGACGACGCCGAACGCCGGTACCGCGCGGCGACCGGCTCGATGGCCGAACACGGCTCCCTGCACGCCGCGGGCATCGCACTGCTCGCCCGCGCGGCCCTCGCCGCGTCCCGCGGGACCCTGCACGAACTCGCGGCCGAGGTACCGCACGTCCCGTCCGACCTGGTCCCCATCGTCGCCGACGTCCTCGCCGCCGCGCTGGCCGCCGCCGGACGGCCCGACGAGGCGCGGCGGCTGCGCCGATCCGCCTCGGCCGTCCATCCCGAGTACTTCTTCACGACGTTCGCCACGTTCCGCGCGCTGACCGCGATCGCCCTCGGCGACGAGGAAGGGGCCGCGGAGGTCTACGAGGCCCTCCTCCCCTACCGCGACGGCCCGCCCGCCGGCTTGGAAAGCCTCTCGATCGCGATGCCCCCGCCCGCCCGCACCCTCGGCGAACTGGCCCGTCTCCTGGGCCGCGACCCGACCCCCCACTTCGCCCGCGCCACCGAGATCACCACCCTCTGGACCACCCCCGACGAGCCGTGACCACGGCCCGGCCTCGGCCCGAGGTCGCGGACGGCGGCATGGCGGCTGGTCACGCGCCGCCCGGCACGGCGCTCGCACCGATCCCGGGCGGACGCGCGGGGCTTTCGCGGGAGGGTCGCGCGCGGGAGGCTGTCCGGCATGGGACGGGTGGAATCGGTGCGGGTGGGCGACGTGGTGTCGGGCACGGTGGTGGCCTTCGAGCGCGGGGCGGGCGGCATCGTGGTGCGGCTGGACGGGGAGCTCGCGCCGGTGCGGGCGACCATCGGGGAGCTGGACCTGACATGGAGCAGGCGCGGGGACGCGGACGCCCGGATCGGGCGGCGGGTCACCGCCGAGGTGATCGCCGTCGACGCCGAGCGGGGGTCGGTCGTTCTGTCGACGGCGGCGACCGCGCACCCGGAGCTGTGGGCGTTCCTGAAGGCGCGGAAGCGCGGTGAGGTGCTCGGCGGGACGGTCGCGGACGTCCAGAACTTCGGGGTGTTCGTGGCGCTCGACGACTGCCCGCCGCATCCGATCTACCCGGGGGTCGGCTTCGTGACGATCCCGGAGCTGTCGTGGCGCCGGTTCGACGCGCCGACCGACGTCGTCGCGGTGGGCGAGCGCGTCCGGGGCGAGTTCCTGCAGTTCGACACGTGGAACGGCGAGGCGCGGATGTCGCTGCGGGCGCTGCTGCCCGACCCGCTCCAGGCGCTCGCCGACGCGTTCGCGGGCGGGCCGATCACCGGACGGGTCACGAAGATCGTCCCGTTCGGGGTGTTCGTCGAGGTCGCGGACGGCGTCGAGGGGCTGCTGCACGTGGACGAACTCGGCACGGACCGTCCGGACGGGTTCGCCCGGGTGGGGGACGACGTCGAGGTCGTGGTCATCGAGGTGGACCGTGTGCGGCGGCGGGTGCGGCTCGGGACGGGCGGGCGGGCGTTACCTCGGAGGTAATCGAAGCGGGTGCGGGGAGGGTGACAGGGTCGGCGGCATGGAACGCGCACTGGAAGTGACGGCGGGCGGCCGCGTGCTGTGGGGGACGCTCGCGCTGGCGGCGCCGGGCCTCAACCTGAGGCTGGCGGGCATCGGCGACCGGGACACCCCCGAGCTGCGGTACATGATCCGGGTCTTCGGGAGCCGGGCGCTCGCGCTCGGCCTCGGCTACCTGCTCGGCGACGCCGAGGCGCGGCGGCGGTGGCGGCGGCTGTGCCTGGTGGTGGACGTCTGCGACACCGCGGCCGGGGCCGTGCACGTGATCCGCGGCGACGTGCCGCGCGCGACCGCGGCGGGGCTGGCGGCGATCACCGGTGCCTACGCGGCGACGGGGGTGCTGGCGCTGCGCGCGGAGCGGCGGGACGCGGCCGGCTGATCGGCGTCACCGACCCGCAATTCACGCGCCGTTGCGCGTCCACTTCGTCGCCCCGAGTGATACCGACCGTGCCGCTACTCTCGCGGGCGTACCGCGGGGGGTGTGCGATGGCCGAGGGCAGCGTCAGGTGGTTCAACGACGAGCAGGGCTACGGGTTCATCGTGCCCGACGACGGCGGACCGGACGTGCGCGTCCGGTCCTGCTTCGTGCGGAGTCCCGGCCGGGGGCCGCTCGAGGACGGTGCGCGGGTGCGGTTCACCGTCGAGCGCGGCGAGGCCGTCGAGGTCGTGCCGCTGGGGACGCCCGAGGTCCCGCCGGGCCGGGCCGTCCGGGTCGCGGTCGGGGTGCTCGTGGTGCTGACGCTGGCGTGCGCCGTGACGTTCGTCGTCCTGGTGGTCCAGGGCAGCGGGCTGTCGGCGCTGTTCCTGTTCACGCTCGTCGGGGTGGGGTTCGCGCTCGAACGGCTCGACGTCGGCTGAGCGTCTTTCGCGGGACGTCGGCGGGCGGCGGGCCCGCGCCTCCGTGGAGGCCCGCGCCCGTCCCGGCCCGCCGGGTCAGGTAGACGGACCTAAGCCGGCTCAGGCTCGATCGCCCGCCGGCGCGCGGCGCGCAGGTGGTGGGCGGGCACGCTGAGCGCGGCCCCCACGAAGATCACCTGCATGAGCGTCCGCGGGACGAGCTGGTCCTCCCACGGCAGGTCGGACCGGCTGAGCGCCCAGTGCACGTTCGCCGGGAACATCCCGATCATCATCAGGCCGAGCCCGCCGGCCGCCCACGGCGCCGTCCGTCCGCGCAGGAGCGCCGCGGCGCCGGCCAGTTCGAGGACGCCGGTCGCATCGACCAGGAACTCCGGTGCGGGCAGCGCGGGCGGGACCATCTGGATCATCTCGTCGCGCATGCCGACGAAGTGCGCGATCCCGGTCACGGTGAACATCAGCGCCAGCCCGCCGCGCACGGCCACCGGCCACGGCCGCAGCCGCCGGACCCCGGACCGGCCCGCGACCAGACCCGCCAGCGTGCCTCCGATCAGGAACATCAACGGTGCCATCTCAGTGCCTCCTTCACTCGAACTTGTCACTGTCTAGATTTGCTCGCGCGGCGCCATCTTGTCAATGCCTAGATTGGGATCCGCGGGCACGATGGCGAAATCCGGCACAAGAGGTGGGCTCCGCCTTACCTCACGGTCACCCTGAGTTGAACTCTCGTAGCTGTACGTGATTACACGGATACCGGCACATCGACCGCCCGTCACACAATGTAGTCACACCGATGTGGATCGTCACATGGAGGGTTCATGAGCCTGAAGAAGGCCGCCGTCGTCGCCGCGCTCGCGGGCGCCACGCTCTCGGCGGGGGCGTTCGTCGCTCCCGCCCACGCCGCGAGCTGGCACAACACCGGGCAGACGTTCTACTGGTACGCGAGCTGCAAGGCCGCCGGCGAGGCGGGCGTGCGCTCCGGCTGGCAGGCCTACGACTGCAAGGGCAGCTCCGCGCCGTGGGCCAGCTACGAGCTGTGGGGCCTGTACTGATCATCGCTCCCGGATGACCGGAGGCCGTCCCCGTTCGCGTCGGCGGGGGCGGCCTCCGCCGCGCCCGCGTCGCGCGGCGGCCCGGAGGCCACGTGACGATCGCCGGCCGGCGGCGCGTCCCGTCGGGCGCGAAGCAGGTGACGGCATCGTGCACCGGTTACTGATCTATGCGCATTTTACCTCGATTCCGTAATCAATCACACACTTTCGGTTACATCCCGCGTGCGAGGAATGTTCGGCGGTACTTCACCTGGGGGCAGGCGTGCGGGACAGACGGATCCAGATCGAATGGGCGGAGCTCGGCATCGCGGTGAGCGCGGAGCTGGACGGGCGCAACCCCGCGCTCGCCGACGCGCTGTGGAACGCGCTGCCGTACCGGACCCTTCAGGGCCACGCCCTGGTGGCCGGGCACCACCTCTTCCACGTGGCGCCGGTGCACGAACTCCTGTACCTGCCCGCCGAGCAGAAGGTGGACCGGCGGACCGTCCCCGACGGCACCGTGTTCTGCTCGCGCCTCCAGCACCTCGGCATCAAGTACGGGGAGCTGACCGAGCCGATGCCCGCGACGCCCGTCGGGCGGGTCCGGGCGGCGGACATGGACGCGCTCGCCGAGGCGGGCCGCGCGGTGTGGGACGCGGTGTACTCGTCCAAGCGGCACGTGTTCGCCGAGGTGACCCGGCACGGGGAGCAGGGCGAGGGCGAGTGCCGGGTGCCGCGGCTGCAGGCCGAGGACCCGACCGTCGACGCGCTGATCGGCAAGGTGCACGCGGAGACCGAACGCGTCTGGACGCACCCGCCGGAGGAGCTGGTCGAGCTGCACGAGGGCCGGATCGCCTCCCGCGCGGGCAGCTTCGAGACCGTCCTGACCACGCTGCTGTTCGTCAACGGCGAGACCCGGCCGCTGGGCTACTGCGCCTACGGCGGCCTGGTGCGCGCGGCGGCCGAGGAGATGCCGCTGGACTGCCTGCGGCAGATGGCCCGCATCCTCACCGCGACCCCGGCGGAGTTCCTCGGCTACTGCGGGCTGCAGACGCTGCACCAGTTCACCGAGAGCGCGCTCGACGCCGCCGACCGGATGGAGCGGCGCGCGGACTTCCTCGCCCTCATGGCGCAGATGGCCCTGTACGTGAACTGCCTGGGCGGCTGGAACCTGCAGCTGTTCCCGTGGAGCGTGGGCCACCACCTGCGCCGGGAGGCGTGCCCGGCATGACCGAGGTCGTGGTCATCGGCGGCGGGGTGATCGGCCTGTCGATCGCCGCGCACCTCGCCCGGGACGGCGCCCGGACGACGCTGCTCGAGCGCGGCGAACTCGGCTCGGGGGCCTCGCGGGCCACCGCCGACGTGCTGCGCTCCTACTTCGCCGGCGATCCGGACGGCTCCCGCCTCGCCGCGCGCAGCCTGCGGGCCTACGCGGCGGCCGGGGTGCCGATGCGGCGGGTCGGGTACCTCGTGCTGTTCACCGAGCCCGAGCAGGTGGCGGCGTTCGAGGCGGAGCTGCCCGCGCAGCGGGACGCGGGCGTCCGGGTGGAGCTGATCGGCGCCGACGAGGCGCGGCGGCGCAACCCGCTGGTCGAGGAGCCCGGCCTGCTCGCCGCCGCCTGGTCGCCGGACGCCTTCGTGAGCGACACGCGCCGGATCGTCCGGCACTTCGCGGAGGAGGCCCGGCGGGCGGGCGCGGTGCTGCGCACGCACTGCGAGGTCACCGCGGTGGACGCCGACGCGGGACGCGTCGAGACGCCGGACGGCCCCGTCACGGCGGGGGCGATCGTGTGCGCGGCCGGAGCGTGGTCCCCGTGGATCGCGTCGGCGGCCGGGGTGGACGTCGCCATGACGGGCGCGGCCGTGCAGGAGCTCCTGCTCACCGGCCCGGTCCCCGGCCTGCCGGAGATCCCGGTGACGCTGCACGCCGCCAGCGGGCTGCTGACCCGCGCCCGCGAGGGCGCGCTGCTGATCGGCATGGGCCATCCGGGGACCGACCGCGAGGAGTGGCTCGCGCGGGTGAAGTCGCAGCTCGCCCGCACCTACCCCACCGCGGACCCGGCGGACCTGCGGACCGCCGTGACCGGCCCCAGGGACGCCAGCCCGGACCGGTCGGCGTTCATCGGCCGCCGCCCCGGCACCCCGATGTTCCTGTACGCCGCCGGTTTCTCCGGCCACGGGCTGTGCCAGGCGCCCGCCGCCGGGGAGCTGGTGAGCGCCCTGTACCACGGCCGCGACACCGGCGTCCCCGCGGAGCGGCTCGCCGCCTCCCGGCTGCGCCCGGAACGGATCGTCATCGACGGCCGGATGCGCGACGTGCACGCCCAGAACGAGCGGCTGCGCCGCGCGGGCCCGGTCGTCCCGGTGGAGCTGCCGGGGCCGGTGCGCGCGTGGGCCGTCACCCGCCACGACACCCTGCAGGCGGCGCTCGTCCATCCGGACCTGTCCAAGGAGCTGTGCCACTGGGCGGACTGGTCGGCCGGACGGGTCCCGCGCGACTGGCCGCTGAACAACATCGTCACCGCCGAGTCCATGATCACCAAGGAGGGCGCGGAGCACCGCCGGCTCCGGGCGCTCGTCGGCAAGGCGTTCAGCGCGCGGCGCGTCGACCGGCTCCGGCCCCGCGTCGCGCACCACGCCGCCGCGCTCATCGCGGCCCTGGCGGACCGCGCGCCCGGCCCGGTCGACCTCCGCCTGCACTACGCCTACCCGCTGCCCCGCAACGTCATCTGCGAGCTCGTCGGCATGCCCGAGTCCTGGCACGCCGACCTGCACAAGCTCACCGACTCGCTGATCCGCGTCACCGACGACGCCGACTACGCGGCGTCCCGCATGGGCACCCTGCGGGCGCTGTTCGCCGAGGTGATCGCGCTGCGCCGGCGCGAGCCGGGCGACGACCTGACGAGCGCGCTGATCGCCGTCCGCGACGAGGAGGGGAACCGCCTCACCGAGCGGGAGCTGCACGACATGGTGATGACGCTGTTCATCGCCGGGCACGAGACGACCGTCAACCTGATCACGAACGCCGCCCGCGCCCTCCTGGCGCATCCCGGCGAGCTGGCCCGGCTGCGTTCCGGGACGCTCCCGTGGAGCGCGGCCGTCGAGGAGACCCTCCGCTGGGACTCCCCGGTCGCCTACTTCCCGATGCGCTACGCCACCCGGGACGTCGACCTGGACGGCGTCCGCATCGGCGCGGGCGACGCCGTCGTGGCGTGCTACGCCGCCGCGGGCCGCGACGACCGCCGCTACGAGGACGCGGCCGAGTTCCGGCCGTCCGATCCCGCGGCGGACCACCTGTCGTTCGGGCACGGCGAACACTTCTGCCTGGGCGCCGCGCTGGCCCGGATGGAGGCGGAGATCGCCCTCGAATCCCTGTTCACGGCGTTCCCCGGTCTCGCGCCCGCCGCGCCGCCTGAGGAGCCGGAACCGCTGGCGACCCCGCTGAGCAACAGCGTCCGGACGCTGCCCGTCCTGCTCGGCGACCCGGCGTCCCGCTAGCCGGACGCGCCGCGCTCCGGCGCCCGGACGAGCGCGGAGCCACCGGACACGGGGTCCGGGTCCGCTTCCCCGGCGGCGAACTCGGCGGCGAACGCCGCGTCCCCCAGGGCGGCCCGCGCCCGGGCCGTGATGCGGTCGACGTCGCCGCGTTCGGCGTCCGGCAGCGGGGCGCCCACGGCGGCGCGGAGGGCGGCGGCCGCGCCCAGCAGCCGCGCCGCGGGACGGGCGTCGCCCGCGAGCGACCGGGCCCCGGCGGCGCCCTCGAAGGCGAGCGCGACGGCGCGCGGGTCGCCGATCCGGCGGGCGGCGGCGAGCCCGTCGCGGTGCCGGGCGAGCGCCGCGCCGGCGTCGCCGCGCAGTTCGGCGGCGAAGCCGAGCTCGGCCAGGACGAGCGCGTGCCCCGGCTCCCCGTCGACCGTCCGGATCCAGTCGAGCCACGGCAGCAGCAGCGCCTCGGCCGCGTCGAGGTCGCCGCGCCGGCGGGCGGACAGCGCCAGGCCGACCGCGGCGAAGTGCTCGGCGACCGTGTTCGACTGGTCGGCGGCGAGCGCCCGCGCCCGGCGGTGCCGGTCGTCGGCCGCGGCGAAGTCCCCGGTGAGCAGGGCGATCCGGCCGAGGCCGGACAGCCGGAACGACGCCTCCGCCCAGAGCCCCAGCTCCTCGGCCATCCGCAGGCCGTCCGCGTGCAGCCGGGCGGCCCGGTCGTAGTCCCCGGCGATCTCGGCCAGCTCGCCGAGGGTGTTGGTCGCCTTCAGCCGCCCCCAGCGGTCACCGAGGCCGCGGAACAGCGTCTCGCTCTCCGCGGCGTCGCGCCGGGCCGCGTCGAGCCGGCCGCGCGCCCGGTGGACGGTCGCGCGGACGCTCAGCGCCGCCGCCGTCCCCCAGCGTTCACCGAGCCGGCGGAACTCCGCCAGCGCGCGTTCCACCAGGTCGGCGGTCACTTCCAGGTCGCCGAAGCCGCGATGGGAGAAGGCGAGGAACCACTGCGCCCACGCCCGCGCGCCCGGGTCGGTGATGCCCTGGTGCGAGGTCGGCGCAGCGGCGGCCCGGTCGGTGTTCGTCAGCAGCCCGAAGCCGTCCCGCCAGGCCGTCGCCTTCGCGCGCTCCTCGGACGGCCCGTCCGCGGCGGCCAGCGCCAGATCGAGCGACCGCAGCGCCTCGGTCAGCCGCCCGCGCAGGTACCAGTGCCAGGCCAGCGCGTTCACCAGGCGCAGCGCCTCCGCCGCGAGCCCGAGGCGGGTCGCGTCCTCCAGGGCCGCGCGCTGGTTGGCCGCCTCGGCGTCCAGCAGCTCCAGCCACCGCCGCTGGTCGTGCCCGTAGAGGTACGGTTCGGCCCGGACGGCGAGGGCGACATGATACCGGACGAACCGGGCCCGGACCTCCGCGGACTCCCCCGCCTCGTCCAGCCGCTCCAGGCAGTACGCCTTGACCGATTCGAGGAGCCGGTAGCGGGGGCCTCCGGTTCCGTCCGCCCGCACGACCAGCGACCGGTCGACGAGCCGTGCCAGGACGTCCAGGACGTCGAGCCCGTCGAGCCCGTCCTGCGCGCACACGTCCTCGGCGGCCCGCAGGGTGCAGCCGTCCGCGTGCACCGCGAGGCGCCGCAGGACGGCGCGTTCGTCCGCCGTCAGCGGCTCCCACGACCAGTCGATCATCGCGCGGAGCGTCCGCTGGCGGGCGGGCGCGTCGCGGTTCCCCGAGGTCAGCAGGCGGAACCGGTCGTCGAGCCGGTCGGCGAGCCCGGCCACGCCGAGGGCCCGGACGCGGGTCGCGGCCAGCTCCACGGCGAGCGGGATGCCGTCCAGCCTGCGGCAGACGGCGGCGATCGCCGCCGTGTCGTCCGGTCCCGGCGCGAACCCGGGCGCGGCGGCGGCCGCCCGTTCGGTGAACAGCCGGACGGCGTCCGCCTCGCCCAGCGGCGGCACCGGCCACAGCCGCTCGCCCGACAGCGCCAGCGACTCCTGGCTGGTGGCGAGCACGCACACGCCGGGCGCGGCCCGCAGCAGGGCCGCGACCTGCACCGCCACCTGGTCGATCACGTGCTCGCAGTTGTCCAGGACGAGCAGGAGCCGCCGGGCGGCGAGCGCACCGGCGAGCAGCTCCACGGGCGTCCGCCGGACGGCCTCGACGGCGGGGGCGTCGTCGTCCCGGACGCCGAGCACCATCGCGATCGCGTCGGCCGGGCTCGCACCGGAGGCGCGGTCGAGTCCGGACAGCTCCACCAGCCAGACGCCGTCCGGGAACCGCTCCCCCGCGTCCGCGCCGGTCAGCGCCCGCGCGGTCGCCAGGGCGAGCCGCGTCTTGCCGACGCCGCCCGGCCCGGTCAGGGTGACCAGCCGCGACTCGTCCAGGAGCGCGCGGACGTCCGCCACGGCGGCCTCGCGTCCGACGAGGCCGGTCAGGGGCGCGGGCAGGTTCGTGGGCGGCGCCGCCGCCGGGGCGGCGCGCGGGGCCGTCCGCGGTGCCTCCAGGGCCGGGTCCTGGTTCAGGATCGCCCGGTGCAGGGCGGCCAGCTCGGGGCTCGGGTCGACGCCGAGTTCCTCGGCCAGCCGGTGCCGCAGATCGTCGAACCCGGCGAGGGCCTCGCTCTGCCGGCCCGCCCGGTAGAGCGCGCGCAGCTGCACCGCCCGCAGCCGTTCCCGCAGCGGGTGCCGCGCCACCAGGTCGCCCAGCTCGCCCGCCAGCACGGCGTGCTCGCCGAGCTCCAGCCGGGCCTCCGCGTGCTCCTCCTGGACGGCGAGCCGCTCCTCCTCCAGCCGCGCGGCGTCCGTACGGACGAACTCCTCGTCGGCGAAGTCGGCGTACGCCCGTCCCCGCCACAGCGCCAGCGCGTCGGCCAGCAGGGCGGCCCGGACGCGCGGGTCGTCGGCGGCGCGGGCGCGTGCGGCGAGGGCGTGGAACCGGTCGCCGTCCACCATGCCGGGGTCGACGCGGAGGAGGTAGCCCGGCGCCTGCGACACGACCAGCTCACGGCCCCCGGGCTCGGCGGCGTCGAGCGCCCGGCGCAGCTGCGACACGCGCGTCTGGAGGGTGCCGACGGGGTTGCGCGGCATCCGCTCGCGCCACAGATCGTCGACGAGCCGGTCGACCGGGACGGGGCGGCCCCGATGGACGAGGAGGTGCGCCAGCAGCGCGCGGACCTTCAGCTCCGGGACGCGCACCGCCGCCCCCTCGTCCGTCCACACGGCGAGCGGACCGAGCACCCCGAAACGCATGACCGGAAGGCTACCGACAGCGGACCTGCAGAAGATCCGAAGCGCCGCTCCGCAGAGTGGGGTCATCGACCGAAGCACCACCCCGATGGGAGTTCCGATGACTTCGCACAGCACCCTCACCGGCCGTGAGATCCGCCTCGCCGCCCGTCCGGTCGGCGAACCGGCCCCGGCCGACTTCGCGCTCGCCGAGGCGCCCGTGCCGGAGCCGGGCGACGGGCAGATCCTGGTCCGCAACACGTGGATGTCGGTCGACCCGTACATGCGGGGGCGGATGGACGACGTCCCCTCGCCCGTCCTGCCGCCGTTCGAGATCGGCGCGCCGCTGGAGGGCGCGGCGGTCGGCGAGGTGATCGCCTCCCGGTCCGCGGACGTCCCGGTCGGCGCGACGGTCTCGCACTTCCTGGGCTGGCGGGAGTACGCGGTGCTGGACGCGGCCGCCGCGACCGTCGTCGACACCGGGCTCGCGCCCGTCCAGGCGTACCTGGGACCGCTGGGCACGACCGGCCTGACGGCGTACGCCTCGCTCACCGACGTGGCGCCCGTCCGGGAGGGCGACGTCGTCTTCGTGTCCGCGGCGGCGGGCGCGGTCGGCAGCGTCGCCGGGCAGCTCGCCCGCCGGCTCGGCGCCGCGAGGGTGATCGGCTCGGCGGGCGGGCCGGAGAAGACGAAGCGGCTGCTCGCCGACTTCGGGTACGACGCCGCCCTCGACCACCGCGCCGGGCCGATCGCCGCGCAGCTCGCGGACGCCGCCCCGGAGGGCATCGACGTCTACCTGGACGCCGTCGGCGGCGACCACCTGGAAGCCGCGATCGACGCGCTGAACGTCGGCGGCCGCGCCGCGCTGGTCGGCGCCATCAGCGGCTACAACGCGACCGCGCCCGTCCCGGGCCCCGCCAACCTCACGCACATCGTCTACAAGCGGCTCACCCTGCGCGGCATGCAGGTCGGCGACTACCTGCACCTCTTCCCCGAGTACATCGCCAAGGCCGCGGGGTGGCTCGCCGACGGCACCCTGCGCACCGAGGAGACCGTCTTCGACGGTCTCGACCGGGCCCCCGCCGCGCTCCTCGGCAACCTGCGCGGCGCCAACACCGGCAAGACGCTCGTCCGTCTCTGACCTCCGGAAAGGCACCCCGATGACCACCGCCCTGCTCGTCGTCGCCCACCACCGCGGCGACTCCCTGACCGCCCGCATCGCCGACCGGACGCGCGTGCGGCTCGAGAAGTCCGGAACCACCGTCGACGTCCTCGACCTGCACGCCGAGGGCTTCGACCCGCGGATGACCGGCGCGGACGAACCGGACTGGGGCGACCGCGACAAGACCTACTCCGCGGAGGTCCGCGCCCACATGCGGCGGATCGACGCGGCGGACCTCATCGTCGTCGTCTTCCCCGTCTGGTGGTACGGCCTCCCGGCCGTCCTCAAGGGCTGGATCGACCGCGTCTGGAACCACGGCTTCGCCTACGGCCACCGCACGGCACGTCTCGGCGGGAAGCGCATGCTGTGGCTGGCGCTGGCCGGCCAGTCCCGCGCGGAGTACGCCGGGCACGGCCTCGGAGACGCCCTCGCCCACCAGTTGAGGGTCGGCATCTCGAACTACTGCGGGATCGAGGACGCCGAAGTCCGGTTCGTCCACGACACCGTGGCGGGCGGCGGCCCGGCGCCGCTGACGGCCGCCGACGAGGCGGTCGACGGGTTCCTCGCACCGGCCTGATCCGCCCCTGCGCCCGGGCGTCCCGTCAGCCGAACGCGGCGCGGAAGCGTTCGTCCAGGTCGTCGAGGCGGTCGGCGGGCTCGTTGGCGAACACCAGCCGCAGGTACCGGTCGCCGCTCGGGCCCCAGCCGGTCATCGGGGTCGCCGCCACCCGGCCCCGGTGGAACAGCCGGTCGGACGCCTCCTCGGGCGAGAGCCCCAGGGCGGCGGCGTCCAGCAGCAGCGACCAGCCGCCGTGCGGGCGGACGCACGGGTAGCCCGCGAGCCGGTCGAGGACGAGCTCGCACCGCTCCCGCCACGTCCGGGTGGCCGCGGCGACGTCGGCGTCGGCGTCCGGGGCGGACAGGGCGGCGGCCACGGCGCGCTGCGCGATCCCGACCTGGCAGACGACGTTGGCCATGCCGACCAGCGCGACGTCGGCCATGATCGGCGCCGGGCCGGTGACCCAGCCGACCCGCCAGCCGATGAGGCGCAGCTCCTTGGACGCCGACCCGACGGTGATCGTGCGGTCGGCGAGCCCGGGGTGGGCGGCCGGGTGGTCCGGGGCCCGGCCGTCGAAGCGGATCCGCTCCATCGCGGCGTCGTACAGGACCCAGCAGTCCTGCGCGTCCGCCGCCGGGGCGAGCGCGTCCCAGTGCGTCCGGTCCAGGACGCCGCCGGTCGGCATGGACGGGGCCATCACCAGGACGGCCGCGGTGCGCGGCCCGACGGCGTCCGCGAGTTCCCGCGGGTCGACGCTCCAGCCGTCCGGGCCGGGCACCGACCGCACGTGCCGGGGCACGCCGCCCGCCAGCCGGATCCGGTTGACCAGCCCCGCGTAGACCGGATCGCAAATCACCACCTCGTCGCCGGGCTCGACCGTCGCGAGCAGCACGTTCAGCACGCCGTTGAGGCCGCCCGCCACGCTGACGCACTCGGTGACCGGGTCGTAGGCGCGCCCGGCGATCCGCCCGACGTGCGCGGCCGCCGCCTCCCGCAGGGACGGGTGCCCCTGGAACGGGAGGTAGCTGTTGGCGTCGTCGTCGTCGATCGCCGCGCGCGTGACGTCCAGCGCCACCCGCGGCGGGCGGACGTCGGTGTCGAGGTTCTCCAGCCGGAGAAGGTCGGGGTCGGCGGCGGCGTCGGCCGCGTCCCCCATCCGGTCCACGCCGATCCCCGGGATGTGACGCAGCCGCGACACGCTCACGATGCCCTCCCTCTCGCCGTCGTTCCATAAACAGAACGTTCCGTATGTGGAACACTAGGTCGACGCGGCGCGGCGGTCAACGGTGAGGGGAACGGCGGTGCGGGGAGACACCAGCGAGGAGAGGCACGACCCGGCTCGCCGGGTGGGGAACCGGCTGCGGGACCTGCGCGCCGGGCGGGGCCTCTCGCTGTCGGAACTGGCCCGCCGGTCCGGGATCGGCAAGGGGACGCTGTCGGAGCTGGAGGCGGGCCGCCGCAACCCCACGCTCGAGACGCTGTACGCGCTCACGTCCGCGCTCGGCCTGCCGCTGAGCGCCGTCCTGAGCGTCCCGATGAGCGCGCCGATCAGCGGGGACGCGGTCGAGGCCGTCCTGACCGAGCGCTTCGAGGACGGCACGGCGGTCAGCGAGGTGTACCGGATCAGGATCCGCGCCGGGACGGTCCAGGAGTCGGCCGCGCACACCCCCGGGAGCACCGAGCACATCATCGTCCTGGCGGGCACGGCGCGGGTCGGCGCGACCGCCGCGCCCGTCGCCGTGGGGCCGGGCGGCCACGCGCGGTGGCCCGCGGACGTCCCGCACCTGTACGCGGCGCCGGACGGGCACGTGGAGGCGGTCCTGGTGGTGCGCCACCCGGTTGGTGCGCCACCTCCCGAGTGACTCCCGTTTTAAGGTTCGTCGCCGACAGACGCCGAAAACGCCGCCGAAGGTTACACCGGGGGTTCAACGATACGGTCGAAGTGCCCCCGTTCCCCGCGTTGAAGGCCGGTGCCATGGCGGACGATGCCGCGTCGATCGAACTCTCCATGTCCGAACTCCGCGAGGTCACGGGCTTCGCGGCGGCGTGCGCGGCCCCCGCGTTGGCGATCTTCGAGTGCGCGCGTCCCGGCGACGGGCGTCCGCGCGCCGCGCTCGACGCCGCGCGGGCGTTCGCGGACGGGGCCCGGCGGGCCAAGGTGCTGCGCGACACGGCGTGGGCGGCGCACCGGGCGGCGCAGGAGGCCCGCGACGCGGGGCAGGCCGCGGCGGGCGAGGCCGCGCGCGCCGCACTTGCCGCGGCCGGCGCCGCCTACCTGCACCCCTTGGCAAAGGCCACGCAGGTCAAGCACATCCTCGGGGCCGCCGCCCACGCGGCGCGGGCGTTCGAGCTCGCCGCGGGCGACGATCCCGCCGCCGGGGCCGAGCACCTCGCGGCGGCGCGGGCCCTCGCCCGTCCCGCCGTGGTGGACGTCCTCCGCCGCTACCCGGCCGCGCCCCCGGGCGGGGCGCGGCCCGGCGAGCTGATGCGTCAGCTCGACGCGTCGCTCCGCTGACCGTCCCCGGCGGCGGGCCGCGGCGCCCGCCACCCGGCGTGCACGCGGCCGTGCCGCATCCGGCCCACCAGGCGGACGTGCAGGGCCTCGGGCGTGTAGCCGCCGGCGTCCCTGTCGATCGTCAGCGCGCCGTGCCGCACCGACAGGTCGTTCGCGTCCACCCGCATGTCGGGCGCGAGCAGCAGCTCCACGTCGCCGCCGCGCACCCGCAGCTCGACGACCAGCTCGGACGCGCCGCGCAGCGCGCTCGTCAGGTCGAGCCGCACCGCGCACCACGCGGTGTGCAGCACCAGCCGGCGCGGCAGCGTCCACCGGCCGTCCCGGCGGACGGTGCCGTGCTTCTCGGTGATCGTGAGCAGGTCGGGCACCTCGGCCGGTGCCGGGACGAGCGCGCCGCCCGGCGCCGCGACCAGATCGGCGGTGAGCGGGGCCAGCGCGTCGACGGTGCGGGCGGTCAGCGCCGCGCCCAGCCGCTCGTCGAACTCGTCCGGGGCGAGCCGGCCGTCGGCGACGGCGGCGCGCAGCAGCTCGGTGGCCCGGTCGCGGTCGGCGTCGGACGCGCGCGGCGCCGGGGGTTCGGGGAGTTCCGGAAGCATCGGGCTCACGCGATCTTCCGGCGGTAGGCGGCGTTCGCGAGGGCGTAGGCGGCGGCGAGGACGCCGAGGCACCAGGCGAGGGCCGTCCAGATCTCGCCGCCGACCGGCTGCTGCGCGAACAGGTCGCGGATCGTGTCGATGATGGACGTCACCGGCTGGTTGTCGGCGAACGCCCGCACGGGGCCGGGCATCGTGTCGGTGGGGACGAACGCCGAGCTGAGGAACGGCAGGAAGATGATCGGGTAGGCGAACGCGGACGCCCCGTCCGGGGAACTCGCCGAGAGGCCGCACGTGCTGACCTCGCTGGTCGCCAACCTGGTGTCGCTCGCGGTCGCGGGCCTGCTGGTCCTGGTGACGTTCACGCTGACGTGGATCGCCGTGATCCCCGGCCCGCGCAGCACCTTCAGGTCCTTGTAGGACTTCTCCAGGCCCCGCACGTGAATCGCATGCGTCGTCATTCGCAGAACACCTTCAGTTTCGTTCCGGGGTCGTCCAGGTCGACGAGGACGTCGCCGAGCTCGTCGATCAGCGCTTCGAGGTGCTGCGGCTTGAGCTCGGCGAGGTCGATCGGCACGCCCGCCTTGTCCAGCTCCGCGTTGGCCCTGTCCAGCGCCTGCGGCGGGACGAGGCTCGCCAGCCGGACCCCGGCGCGCAGCAGCCGCAGCGGGACGCGGAGGTTGATGCGGCCCGGCTCGCCGCCCGCGTCGTCCGTCCAGCTCATCACCACGCGCAGGTACTTGGGGCGGCCCTTCGGACGCGACTCGGCCGCCGGCGGCTCGGGCCGTGCCCGCTCGAGCGCGTCGATCAGCCGCTCCGCCTCGTCCGCGCTGATCTTGCCCTCGGCCAGCATCTCCAGGATCTGGCGGCGCTGCTCGTTCATCGTCTCTCCTTCACCTGACGCTCACCAGCACGGCCGTTCCGCCCTGCTCGAACTCGACCCGGGTGCCGGGCAGCGCCCACAGCAGCCGCCCGGCGCCGCACAGCGCGCCCACCGGGCTCACCCGGAAGATCACGCACGCGACCAGCCCGCCCGCCACGGCGAGCAGCAGCAGCGGCGACAGCACCAGCGCCACCGGCACGACCGGGACGTACAGCCGCCGGGGACGGCCGCGCCCGCGATACCGCACCGACACCAGCTGCGGGATCACGGCCCCTCCAACTCGTCCAGCGCCTCCTGGACGCCGATCTCGCCCCGCCGCAGCCGCTCGACGACGTCGGCGCCGGAGGGCGCCGGATCGGTGTCGACGAACTCGAGCCGCTCGGAGATCCGGTTCAGCCGGGCCTTCACCGTCGGGTAGCTCACCCCGAAGATCCGCTCCATCTCCTTGATCGAGCCGTGCGCCCGCACGAACGCGGCGACGAACACCTGGTCGTCCACGTCGAGCTGGGCGAGCTGCGGCGGCTCGAACTCCCCCTCGACCGCGACCCCGTTGTCGACCAGCCGAACCCGCTCCACCACGAACGCCCGCCCGCGCGTCAGGTCCGTCAACTCCTGCCACTCCACCCGCGTCCCCCCTCTCGCAGCCTGCGCGTGGTTCAGTTGTATCTTGAGTTTTTGAAGGAGTCAACGCGAGGAGCTTAAGAATATCAACCCGAGGCTTCAAGAACTCAACATCGACAACCGTGCCACGAGGTCCACCGGCCTCCACCGGCGCTACGCTGTCGCACCGTGAGCGAGACGCGCCTCGACGGCGCCCGCATCCGGGCCGCTCGCCGGGTGATCGATCCTGTCTTCCTCGACAGTCCGCTGTACCGCTGCGAGGCGCTGGAGCGCGTCCTCGGGTGCGCGGTGAGCATCAAGCTCGAGACGGCGAACCCGGTGCGCTGCTTCAAGGCGCGCGGCACCGAGGTCGTCGCGAGCCGGCTCGCCGCCGAGGGCCCGCGAGCCGCCGTCTGCGCGAGCGCGGGCAACCTCGGCCAGGCCCTCGCGTGGTCGGGCCGCGCCCGGGGACTCGACGTGACCGTGGTGGCGTCGCGCTTCGCGCCCGCCGCCAAGCTCGACCGCATCCGCGCGCTGGACGCCCGGCTCGAACTGGTGGACGGCGACTTCGACACGGCCCGCGACCGCGCGGCGGCCATCGCGCGGCACGACGGCGTCCGTCTCGTCGAGGACAGCCTGGACCTGGAGACCTGCGAGGGCGCCGCGACCATCGGCCTGGAACTGGCGGACGCGCCGTTCGACGCCGTCCTCATCGCGCTCGGCGGCGGAGCGCTCGCCACCGGCGTCGGTCACGTGGTGAAGGCCCGCGCCCCGGAGGCCGAAGTGGTGTGCGTCCAGCCGCTGGGGGCACCGGCGATGACGTACTCGTGGCACCGGCGGCGCGTCGTCACCACCGACGCGACCGACACCATCGCCGACGGCGTCGCGGGCCGCCGTCCGATCCCGGCCGTCCTGGACGACCTCCTCGCGGTGGCCGACGACGCCGTCCTGGTGCGGGAGTCGTCGATCGTCGCCGGCATGCGGCTGCTGTTCGACCACGCCGGCCTCGTGGTCGAGCCGTCCGCCGCGCTCGGCATCGCGGCGATCCTCGAAGACCGCGCCCGCTTCGCCGGCCGGCACGTGGTCACCGTCGTCTGCGGCGGCAACGTCGACATGGACGCCTACCGCCGCTGGATCGGGCCCGGCGGGCTCTAGACGTCGTCCCAGGCCGCGGAGGTCATCTTCCAGCCGGCGTTCGTCCGGACGAACTGGGTCGTCTGCCGGCCGGAGCCCTCGAACCATTCGCCGTCACGAAAGCCGGACTTGCCGTAGGCGCTGAACCGGTGCGCTATCGAACCGAAGATCTCCGTCTGCTCGGTGATCTCCCATTCGGAGAACTCGGTCAGCGTCCCGTCGGTGAGCATCTCCTGCCGGGGGGCGATGAACGAGTCGAGGTCGTAGACCTCGGTCTCGCCCCCGACGTTCTTGATGATCACGGCCTGCGGGATGAACATCTCCCGGATGACGCCGAGGTTCGGCCCGCTGCCGCCGGTGTTCGCGAACGCGCCGAAGAGCGTGCGCATCATCCGGTCGAGTTCGTCCTTGACGTCGGCGTCCACGGGGCCTCCAGGTTTCCGTAACAAGCGTTATGTGAATGTACCCTGGCGCCATGCCGCGCCACAAGGGAGACCACGAAGCACGACGCCGCGACGTGTCCGGGGCGGTGTGGCGGGTCCTGGCCGCGCAGGGGTTCGGCGGCCTGACGCTGCGGGCGGTGGCCACGGAGATGGGCGCGACGACCGGCCTCCTCACGCACTACTTTCCGAGCAAGAAGGACCTGGTCTCGTACGCGTTGACGTTGCTGGACGAGCACCGGACGGCGACGCGGAGGGAACACGCCGGGCCCGACGGCCTCGGCGCGCTGCGCGCGATGCTGCTGGACATGCTGCCGTCCACCCCCGAGGCCGCCGCGGACAACCGGATCTGGATCAGCTCGTGGGACACCGCGCTGGCGGCCCCCGACCTCGCCGCCGCGCACGCGGCCCGCTACGCACGCTCGCGCGAGCGGATCCGGCGCCAGGTGCAGGCGGCACAACGCCTGGGCGAACTGCCCCCCTCCGACCCGGACGACCTCGCCGCGGCCCTCCAGTCGTTCACCCTCGGACTCATCGTGCAGGCGCTGTTCAGCCCGGAGGACTTCCCGCCCGAGCGGCAGACCCGCCTCCTGGACGCCCACCTCGCCGCGCTCACCACCGCGGCCGGAGAGGCATAGCCGAACTCCGGGTGGCCGGCGCGCCGCGTCGGTCCCGCTAAGCGGGGTCCGCGGTTCCGGCGCTCGCGACGAGCCGCCGGACGCCCGCGCGGAGCCGCTCCTCGCCGACGTCCGGCAGGATCGACGCCACGTGCTCCGCCGCCAGCGCCGCGAGGACGGCGTGCGACGCGTGCTCGGGGTCGGGCGATCCGTCCAGCAGGATCGCCAGGTGCCGGTGCCAGAACCGGTAGGCGCCGATCCGGTACCGGGCCCCGGGCGCCGCCGTCTCCGACATGCGGACGAGCGCGACGTGTTCCAGCAGGTAGTCGAGGTAGGCGTCGACGAACGCGACGGCGCGCTCCGCGTTCGGCGCGCCCGGGCCGAGCGGCGGGGGCCCCTCCAGCACCGCCTGCTGCAACACGCGCTCCCGGGCGTCCAGCAGCGCGGCGGCGAGCCCCGCCTTGTCCCCGAAACGCCGGAACAGGGTGCCCTTGCCGACCCCCGCCGCGGTCGCCACCTGGTCCATCGTCACGGCCTCCACGCCCCGCTCGGCGAAGAGCCTCGCGGCCGCGTCCAGCACGGCCGCCCGGTTCCGCGCCGCGTCCGCCCGCTCCTTGGGCGGCGGCGTGCGCAGCAGTTCCAGCGGCATTGCGGAAGCGGACTGCGGTCCGGTACTGTCCTGAGCCATGAACCGGACTATAGTCCGTTCTCGCTCTGGAGGTATTGCCATGACCGCACTCATCACCCGCGACGAACTGAAGGCCGCGATCGACGCGGGCGCCGTCACCGTCGTGGACGCGCTCGGCGGCGAGTATTACGCGAAGCAGCACCTGCCCGGCGCCGTCCCGCTCGTCCGGGACGACGTGGACGCGCAGGCTCCGGCGCTGCTCCCCGACCGCGACGCCGCGATCGTCACCTACTGCTCCAACCCGGCCTGCCCCAACAGCGGCCAGGTCGCCGACCGCCTCACCGCCCTCGGCTACACCGACGTGCGCAAGTACCGCGAGGGCATCGAGGACTGGGTGGCCGCCGGCCTCCCCACCGAGTCCGCCTGACGGCGAACCCGCGCAAGTCGACCTCAACCAAAAAGACGGTGCTGTATTTTTGTCTCACGGACGGCCGGTCCTCTCACCGCGTTGCGGGGCGCGGCGAGGATCGGCCGTCTGGAGCACGCCGGTCAGGCGTGGCGGCGCACCAGATCGACGATGACCTCGGCCAGAACGTCCGGCCGCGTCATCGGCACGTTGTGGCCGGCCTCGATCTCGACCAGTTCGCGGTCCGGGGCGGCGTCGACCACGGCCCGCACCTCGTCCCGCCGCTCGGCGTAGAAGCCCTTGCCGGGCAGCACGAACGTGATCGGGCACCCGACCCGCGCGTACACGTCCACGCTCGGATGGACGACCGCGCGAGGGTCCGAAGCGCTGACGACGGCGATCTCCTCGACCGTCGGACGGCGCTCCCAGAGCCCGTCCGCACCCCGCAGGAAGCTTCGCCGCGCGACCTCGCGCACCAGTTCCGGACGCGCCCCGGCGTTGAGCCAGTCGGTCCCGGCCTCGCGCACGCATTGCTCCACGTACGCGTGCATCTCCTGCTCGTCGGCCCGCCAGCCGTACCGGAACATCTCCCGCAGCCGTTCGGCCGCCTCCGGGCTCCGCCACCGGTCCCGCCCGAGCATCACCGTGTCCCGGTCGTCGAGCACCATGCCGTCCACCACGCACAACGCCGCCGCGTCCACCGGCCCGGCGGCCGCCGCCGTCACGGCGTACCCGCCGGTGGAGTGCCCCACGAGCACGGGACGGTCCCACCCCAAGGCCGTCAGCACCTCGCCGAGGTCCCGCCAGTACTGCTCGGGCGTGCTCGACGTCGGCGCGCTGCGCCCATGCCCGCGCAGGTCCACCGCGACCGGACGGCAGTGCCCCACCAGACGAGCCGCCACATCGGCCCACACCGCCGCGTTGTGGCCACTGCCGTGGACCAGCAACACCCCGGGCCCCCGGCCCCCGAAGTCCACCCCCGCCAGCACACCATCGCCAACAGGCAACTCGACCCGCGCCCCCACCATCACCACCACCCCACGAGCAAGGCACCTCGCTCACGCGCCTCCACCCACCGGACACCCTGGCCCCCGCCCACAGAGCCAGAGCATCCAGAACGACAGGTCACCGCTTCAGACCAGCCACCAGCCCCGCAAACGCCTCCCGGGAGACGACGAGCATCGGCCCGTCAGGGTCCCTGCTGTCACGAACGGCGATGTTGCCGAGGACGTCCGCAACCTCTACGCAGTTGGACTGACCGCTGGTGCTACTGTGACTCGACTTTCGCCAGGCTCCCCGGTACATATTCACGTCCCCGAGCGCTTCAAGTCGGCCACAAGCACCGCGAACGCCTCCCGGCGGACGACGAGCCTCGGCCCGTCCGGGTCCTTGCTGTCACGGACGGCGACTTTCCCAGGAAAATCGGCCAGTTCGACGCATTCGCCTCCGGTCGAGGTGCTCTGGCTCGCCTTGCGCCAGACGACGTCGCTCATTTCCACGCCTCCACCCTGGTACGGATCTCGTCCAACGACTGCGCCACCGGGAGCGCAAGGCCCTGGACCTGTCGGAGCGCCCTGCCGAAGGCTACAAGATCGGACGGTTCGGACATGGTGTATCCCCGCGCGATCGTCTCCACGTACGCCACCTGCTGCATGTCTTCGAGCGTGGCGATCGTGAACGAATGGGTGTTGCCGAGGTGCGTCCCGTCCGAGGGGACGATCTGTATCTGCATTCCGTCTTCGATCCTCGCGGCGAGGTGTTCGAGCTGCTCCACCATCACCCACGGCTCCCCGACCGGCCGCGTGAGCACCTGCGCGTCCAGGAGGAATGAGACGTCCGGGGGTGGCGGATCCGACCGCGTGAAGATCGCCTGCCTGGACATGCGTGCGCTCACCGCGTCATTGTCGCCGCGCAGCATCGCCGCTGCGTAGCTCGGCACCTGCAGCAGCCCATGGACGACGGCGAGGCTGTAGGAGGTGAGCACGACGGCCTCACCTTCGACGGCCACCCAGTCGAACCATACGGGGAACGCCGAGTCCATGGCGAGATCGCGCCATAGCCCGAGCAGTTCCCCCTGCGCATCGAGAACTTCATCCATTTCGGCGGCGAACTTCTCGGTGCATCTCGCCCGTCCATTCTCGATCGCCCCAATGTACTGGGCCTTAACACCGGCGCCGCTGTGCGCGCGCGCCGCGAGCGCCTCTTGCGTCAAGTGTTTCGCGTCGCGGAAGCGCCGGAAGCGCCTTCCGAAGGCGACCAGCGTCGGACTGGTCGAGCTCCTTCTACGTCGACTGCTCATGCGGCGTCTCCCATGGGGGCACGGGCCCAAGCACGCCTCAACCAGACTCAACCGCGGAGGGAGCCGACTGCGCGACTTGGGGCCAGGACTCCAGTGCTTTGTTACGCACGGTACACGCCTGGTGGCTCAATGGCGTGCGAAATGGAGCGCGAGCAGAAGGGCTCATCGATGACACTCACAACACCGGCACCCGAGGTTCCCACGCTCGTTTTGCAGGCGGACGAGCGGGCGGCTTCGGTGGCGCGGAGGTTCGTGGCGGAGCAATTCCGCGAATGGGGCGTTCGGGACGACTACACCGGACGGCTCGTGGTGTGCGAGCTCGTCACGAACGGCTATCGGCATGGGGAGGGGCCGATCGTCGTACGGGTGTTCCGGGACGAACGGGACGGGCTCGTGGTGATCGAGGTCTGGGACGCGGGTGCGGGACGCCCGGTCGTTCGGCCCCCGGACCACGGCGGGACGTCGGGGCGGGGGCTGCTGCTGGTGTCGGGGCTCGTCCACTCGTGGGGCGTTCGGGAGCTCAACGAGGGCGGGAAGGTCGCGTGGGCGAAGCTTCACGTGGAGTGAGCGACGGCCTCGTCCTCGAACTCCTGCGGCACCTGCTCCCCGGATGGGCGATCACCCGGGACGTCCACGGCGTCTGGCGGGCCATCGGACGGACGCACGTCGCGGCCTCGTCCGTCGGGGGGCTGGTCGACGCGATCGGCCGCGCGGATTCCCTTCCTCCGCCGACGCACCGGATGGTGCCGACGCGGTGGCCCGCATGACGCGCCGGATGCGGTTTTAAGGGGGTTTTATGCCGCGGCCCCTTCGATGGCCTGCGAGGAGGCTGATCATGGCGAAGGAGATCGGACGGCGGCGCGCGTTGCAGGCGTCGCTGACGGGGGCCGCCGCGCTCGGGATGGGCGGGATCGAACCGGCGGCGGCGTCGGCGCCGAGGCCGCCGCGCGGCGCGTACGCGCACAACGTGGAGGCGATCGGGTACAACGACCTCGAGCACCGGCCCGCGTTCAAGATGGCGGTGCGTCAGGTGCGGGGCCGCTGGTACCTCTACACCGGGCATTTCTGGCACAGCGGGTGGAGCGTCGTCGACGTCACCGACCCGCGGCGCCCCGAGGTGGTGCAGTTCGTCGAGGGGCCGGACGACACCTGGACGCTCCAGGTCGACCTGTCGGGCGACACGATGGTCACCGCGCTGGAGCGGGTCTTCCCCGACTTCGGCGGTGACCCGGGCGCCGACTTCGAGGACGGCGTCTACATCTGGGACATCGCGGACCCGGTGCGTCCGCGCAGGCTGAGCCACTACCGGACGGGCGGCACCGGCACGCACCGCAACCTGTACCCGGGCGGGCGGTACGTGCATCTGGCCGCGGGCCTCGAAGGGTTCTCGGGGAACATCTACGTGATCCTGGACATCGCGGACCGGCGGCGTCCGCGTGAGGTCGGGCGCTGGTGGGTGCCGGGGCAGCGCGACGGGGAGGCCGGGGACCCCACGGACCGCGAGCCGCACTCGCACGGGTTCTGCTGCGGCGACGCGGGCGACGTGTCGCTGCACGGGCCCGCGTACCCGGCCGGAAGGCACGTGTACCTGCCGTACGGCGGGGCGGGCCTGGTGGTCCTCGACATCTCGGACGTCTCGCGGCCGCGCCGGGTGGGCGGGCTGAGCTTCAGCCCGCCGTTCCATTCGAGGTTCGGCGTGCACGGGGTGCTGCCGGTGCCGGGGCGCAAGATCGCGTTCGCCAACTCCGAGGACGTCTCCTACGGCGCCGGCCCGGCGCCGCACGCGTCCATCGTCGACATCTCCGACCCGGCCGAGCCCTGGCTGCTGTCGACGCTGCCGGTCCCGGTCCCGCCGCCGGACGCGCCGTACGACGACTTCGCCACGCGGGGCGGCTGGAGCGGCCCCCACAACATCAACCACCACCAGCACCATCCGGACGTGCAGCGGCAGGGCGACCTGTTCTACATCGCGCACTTCAACGCCGGGCTGCGCGTCTACGACGTCTCGAACGTCCGGCTGCCGCGCGAGGTCGGCTACTTCGTGCCGCCGGACCCGGCCCGCCGGTACGGGCCGATGCCCGAGGGCGACCTGGTGGCGCAGACCGAGGACGTGGTCGTGGACCGCCGGGGCCACATCTACATCTCCGACAAGAACCAGGGCCTGTGGATCCTGCGCTACACCGGCCCCCGCACCTGACCACGGTGGTTCAGCGGGCGCGCGTGCCGGAAACGGCGTGTGGAGGACGGCGGCCGGCCGGTAGGGTCGCGTCATGATGATCTTCGGTCCGGTCATCGACGTCCGTCCGCTCTTCCCGCGCGAGCGGCAGGCCATGCTCGACCTGCTTCGGAGCCTGGGTCCCGACGAGTGGGCCGTGCCGACGGTATGCCCCGGGTGGGACGTGCACGACGTCGTCGGCCACGTGCTCAACGACTACATGCGGCGCTTGTCGGGCAGCCGCGACGGGTACGGCGGCGCGATCTTCGCCGATGACGAGACGCTTCCCGCGTACCTGGAGCGCACGAACGACGAGTTCGTCCGGGCGTCCCGGCAGCTCAGCCCGCAGCTGATGATCGAACTGCTGGATCAGCTGGGGCCGCGGATCGACGCCATGTGGGCCGAACGCGACCTCCAGGCCGCCGCCGACCTGAACGTCTCCTGGGCCGCCGCCGACGTCGACAGCCCCGCCTGGCTGGACATCGGCCGCGAGTACACCGAGTTCTGGGTCCACCAGCAGCAGGTCCGCGACGCCGTCGCGGTTCCGGGCGCCACCGAACCCGAGCTCATGGCTCCGGTGCTGGACGTCTTCGCGCGCGGCCTGCCGCACGCCCTGCGCATGCACGACCGGCCCGAAGGCAGCACCGTCCGCCTGGACGTGCTCGGCCCGGCGGGCGGACGGTGGGACGCGGTCCGGCGGGACGGACGATGGCGGATCGCCGACCCCGAGGAGGAGCCGACCGCACGCGTCTCGATGGACCAGGACGCCTTCTGGCGGCTGGCGACCAGAGGCATCACGGTGGAGGAGGCCCGCCGCCGATCGGAGGCGAGCGGCGACGCGGAGCTCACCGCGGCCGCCACGGCCCTGCTCGCGGTCGTCGCCTAGTACCCGCCCGGCATCGAACATGGTCGCCCGGTCGACGCCGCCGATCAGGCGAAGACGGCTCGGCCTCCCGAGATGACCGTGCGGTCGCCGGCGGTGGCCTCGAACAGGATCGCGTCCGGCTCCCGCCACGTCTCGATCGTCAGCTCGTCGCCGGGGAAGACCGGGGCGGCGAAGCGGCCGTCGAGTTCGGCCAGGTCGGCCGGGTGCTTCTCGTAGGCGTCCGCGACGGGCAGGACGATCGCGGCGAGCGTGCACAGGCCGTGCATGAACGGGCGGGGCATGCCGGCCGCCTTGGCGGCCTCGGGGTCGATGTGCATGTGGTGCCGGTCGCCCAGGAGCCGGTAGAGCGCCGCCTGGTTCGGGGACGTCCGCAGGGTGAGGGCGCGGTCCGGGTCGCCGGACGGCCGCCGCCCGGAGGACGGGCCCCGTTCGCCGCCGAAGCCGCCCGCGCCGGGCGCGAAGATCGACCACGTGGCGTCGAAGTACTCGCTCTCGACGACGACCTCGAAGACCGCGGCGCGGCCCTTGTCCCAGACCTCGCCGACGCGGGCCGTCATCGCGACGGCGCCCGCGGACGGCAGCGCCTCGCGGACGCGCAGGCGCTGCGAGCCGTGGACGGCGGTGGTCATGTCGAACGCGCCCGCGGGGCCGAGTTCGTCCGGCGCCCACTGCGCGAGGGTCAGCGCGAACGTGGGGAGGACGCGCAGGTCCTTCTCGAACACGAGGTCGAGCGCGCTCGCGGGGGCGCCGACGGCGAGGGCGTACAGGATCGCGCGGGTCTCGTCGTAGGCCGCCTCGCGGGTGCCGAGGGTCCGGCCGCGCCAGTCGCTCATCCGTCCGCTCCCAGGATCAGGCCGCTGGTCGGGACGCCGGTGCCGGCGGTGACCAGGACGTGGTGGACGTCGCCGGGCTGGTTCGGGGAGGTTCCGCGCAGGAGCCGCACGCCCTCGGCGATGCCGTTCATGCCGTGAATGTACGCCTCGCCGAGCTGGCCGCCGTGGGTGTTGACCGGTAGGCGGGAACCGACTTCGAGGTTGCCGTCGGCGATGAAGTCCTTCGCCTCGCCCTTCGCGCAGAAGCCGAGCTCTTCGAGCTGCGGCAGTACGAGCGGGGTGAAGTGGTCGTAGAGGATCGCCGCCTGGATGTCGGACGGCGTCAGCTTGCTCTGCGCGTACAGCTGGCGGCCCACGAGACCCATTTCGGGGATACCGGAGATCTCGGACCGGTAGTAGCTCGTCATCATGTGCTGGTCGTTGCCCGAGCCCTGCGCGGCGCCCCAGATGAGGGCGGGGCGGTGCGGGAGGTCGCGGGCCCGCTGGGCGGACACGACGACGATGGCCTGGCCGCCGTCGCTCTCCTGGCAGCAGTCGAGGAGGCGGAGGGGCTCGGCGATCCAGCGGGACGCCTGGTGGTCCTCCAGGGTGATGGGGCGCTCGTAGAACCAGGCGGCGGGGTTCTTCGCGGCGTGCTTGCGGTCGACGACGGCGACGCGGCCGAAGTCCTCGCTGGTCGCGCCGTACTCGTGCATGTAGCGGCGGGCGAACATCGCGACCCACTGGGCCGGGGTGTTGAGCCCGAACGGCGTCATCCACGAGTACGCGGCGCGGTCGGCGCTGACGTCCATCGGACGGTCGGCCTGGCCGAGGCCGTAGCGGACGCCGGAGCGCTCGTTGAACGCGCGGTAGCAGACGACGACGTCGGCGACGCCGGTCGCGACGGCCATCGCGGCCTGCTGCACGGTGCCGCAGGCGGCGCCGCCGCCGTGGCCGATGCGGGAGAAGAACTTCAGCTCGCCGATGCCGAGGTTGCGGGCGATGTGGATCTCGGAGCTGGTGTCGGCGGTGAACGTGACCATGCCGTCCACGTCGGACGGCTGGAGGCCGGCGTCGGTGATCGCGGCGAGGACGGCCTCGCAGGCGAGGCGCAGCTCGCTGCGGCCGGACTCCTTGGAGAACTCGGTGGCGCCGATGCCGGCGATCGCGGCGGCCCCGGGCAGGACGCTCATGCCTCGTTCCTTCGCAGTCGGACGACGACCGTGCCGGTCACGTGGGGGCCGAGCCCGTTCACGCCCTTGACGGCGATCTCGACGTCGTCGCCGTCCCGGGCCGTGACGGTGCCGGTGAGCCGCATCGTGTCGCCCGGGTAGTTGGGCGCGCCGAGGCGGATGCGGATCGCCTTGATCGTGCACGCGGGCCCGGCCCAGGCGGTGACGTAGCGGTCGACGAGGCCGTTCGTCGTGAGGATGTTCATGAAGACGTCCTTCGAGCCGCGCTCGGCGGCGAGGAACGGGTCGTGGTGGACGTCCTGGTAGTCGCGGCTCGCGATGGCGGTCGCGACGATCATGGTGCGGGTGAGCGGGACGTCGAGGGGCGGCAGTTCGTCGCCGACGGACGCGTTCGCGGCGTTCGAGGTCACAGGGCGGCTCCGAGGAGGGCGAGGTCGGCGGAGGCGCCGCCGAGGGTGCCGGAGATCTGCTTGCCCCACAGGAAGTACCGGTGGATCGGGTAGTCGACGTCGACGCCGATGCCGCCGTGCAGGTGCTGGGTGCGGTGCACGACGTTGAGGCCGCCCTCGTCCGACCACCACTTCGCGACGAGCGTCGCCTGCTCGGCGTCCTCCCCGGCGGCGGCGAGGGAGATCGCGTGCCAGAGGCAGACGCGGAGGGCGTCGATCTCGATGTAGGAGTCGGCGAGCTGGTGCTGGACGGCTTGGAAGGTGCCGAGCGGACGGCCGAACTGCTCGCGGCCCGCGAGGTAGTCGGCGGTCAGCCGCAGGGCGCCCTCGGCGACGCCGAGCTGGACGGCGGCGAGGGCGATCCGGGACAGCCGCAGCGCGGTGCCGAGGGCGCCGTCGCCGAGGCGTTCGGCCGGGGCCCCGTCGAGGGTGACGGTGCCCGCGACGTCGTGCGCGGTGGTGCGGGCGTCCTCCCGGGCCGTGCCGGGCGCGGCGGTGTCGACGGCGAACAGCGCGGGCCCGTCCGGGGCGGTCGCGGAGACGAGCATCCGCTGCGCGGCGGACGCGGACGGCACGACGGCCTTCGTGCCCGTGAGCCGCCAGGCGTCGCCGTCCGGCACGGCCCGGCAGGACGGCTCGGACGGCTCGCGCAGGCCGAACTCCTCGAGCGCGAGCGTGTACCGGAGGGTGCCGTCGACGATCTCCGGGGGGCAGGTGCCGTGCTCGGCGAGGGTGAGGCCCGCGACGAGGGCGGGCCACAGCGGGACGGGCGCGACGGTGCGGCCCTGCTCCTCCAGGAGGATCGCGAGGCCGGAGACGCCGAGGCCCGCGCCGCCCGCGGACTCGGGGAGCGCCACGCCGAGCAGGCCCGCGGCGGCGAGCTCCTTCCAGAGCGGCTCGTCGACGCCGGTCGCCTCGGCGGCGCGGAGCCGTTCGGGCGCGGTGTGGTCGGTGAGGATCTGCCGGGCCAGGTCCCGGACCGCTTCCAGTTCCTCGCCAAGGGTGAAGTCCATCAGCTCTCCTTCGGGCGGAAGATCGGCAGGGACAGGTCGGGGTCGGCGTCGAGCCAGTCGAGGACGACGGGCATGCCGACCTCGACGTCCGCGGGGGCCACGCCCGCCATGTTCGCGATGAGGCGGGTGCCCTCGGCCAGCTCGATGACGGCGACGACCAGCGGGTAGTCGAACGCGGGGTGCCGCGGGTGGTGGTTGACGGTGAACGTGTAGACGTGCCCGTCGCCCGACGACTCGACGGTGTCCCACGCGAACGAGCCGCACTGCGGGCAGGCGGGCCCGGGCGGGTGCCGCAGCGACTTGCACTCGGCGCAGCGCTGGATGACGAGGCGGTGCTCGCGGGCGGCCTCGAACCAGAACGCGTTGTCGGGGTTGATCGCGGGCCGCGGGCGCGGCGGCTTCGGGGCCTTCTTCTCGGCCGGGCGGAACCGGAGCGTCCGCCACCGCTGCGTCGCGACGACCTCGCCGTCCGCGTCCCGGTACGTCTTGACCGTGCTGACGAACCGGCCGGTGCCGAGGGCGGTCTTCTTCTCCGGGGAGATCGACTCGACGCGCTCCTCGACGCTGACGTGGTCGCCGGGCCGCAGCTCCCGGACGAACTCGAAGTCGGAGTCGGTCGCGACGAC
This sequence comes from Spirillospora sp. NPDC052242, assembly GCF_040679555.1. Lineage (NCBI taxonomy): Bacteria > Bacillati > Actinomycetota > Actinomycetes > Streptosporangiales > Thermomonosporaceae > Spirillospora > Spirillospora sp. NPDC052242. The sequence continues at coordinate 79,481 of NZ_JBFAUZ010000003.1, read as the reverse complement.
GGACGTGTACCCGCCCTCGGCGAGCAGGTCGACGAGCTCGTCGAACGGCGAGCGGTCCGCGTCGGGACGGACGGTCGCGGCGTAGCCCCGCATCGTCCACGCCTGGACCATCGAGGCGGGCGCGACGATCCCGTCGCGCCCGGTGGCGCGGGCCGCCTCGTCGTCGAGGTAGACCGGGTTGTCGTCCTCCATCGCCTCGACCCAGTGGCGGATCATGGGGACGTTCACGGGGTCCTGGCCGGGCCGGCGGGAGACCAGCTCGCGGCCGACGAACGCCTGGAGGCGCGCTTCGTACTCGTCGGCGGCGCTCATGCGCGCTTCCCCCGGGGGAGGCCGAGGCCCTGCACGGCGACCATGTCCCGCAGGACCTCGTTGACGCCGCCGCCGAACGTGTTGACGATGCCCTGCCGGGAGAGCTGCTCGATCTGCCCGTGCAGCGCGGCGCCCGGCGATTCGGGACGGATCCGGCCCGCGGCGCCGAGCACGTTCGTCAGCGTCCGCTGGACGTCGATGTGCGTCTCCGTCCCGTACGCCTTCGCCGCCCCGGCCTGCGCGCCGGTGAGGGTGCCGTGCTCGACGGCCATCGTCATCTTCCAGTTCATCAGCCGCATCGCCTCGAGCTTCGCGTGGGTGCGGGCGAGGTCCCGGCGGACCCACGGCACGTCGATGACGCCCTCCTCGCGGGCCCACGCGGCGACGTCCTCCCAGAGCCGGATCATCCGGCCGCCGAGCGCGGCGAGGCCGATGCGCTCGTGGTTGAGCTGGGTGGTGATGAGGCCCCAGCCGCCGTCGACGTCGCCGACGACGGACGACGCGGGCACGCGCACCCCGTTGTAGTACGTCGCGGTGACGACCATGCCGCCGACGCACTGGATCGGGCTCCACGAGAACCCGTCGGCGTCGGTGGGCACGATCAGGATCGAGATGCCCTTGTGCTTCGGCGCGTCCGGGTTCGTGCGGGCGGCGAGCCACACGTGGTCGGCGGTGTTCGCGCCGCTCGTGAAGACCTTGCCGCCGTCGACGACGAAGGAGTCGCCGTCGCGGACGGCGCGGGTGCGCAGCGACGCGAGGTCGGTGCCGGCGTCGGGTTCGGTGTAGCCGATCGCGAAGACGACGTCGCCCGACAGGATGCCCGGAAGGTACGTCTTCTTCTGCTCGTCGGTGCCGAACCGCATCAGGGTGGGGCCGACGGTGTTGACGGTGACGAACGGGAACGGCAGCCCGGCGCGCTGCACCTCGTCGAAGAAGACGTACTGCTCGGCGGTCGAGCGGCCCTGGCCGCCGTACTCGGCCGGCCAGCCGTAGCCGAGCCAGCCGTCGTCGCCGAGCCGCTTGACGATCTCGCGGAACCGGTCGCCGCCGACGCCCTCCTCGCCGGCGCGGCGGCGGACGTCCGGGGGCAGCAGGTTCGCGAAGTACGCGCGCAGCTCGGCCCTCAGTTTCCGATGTTCGGCGGTCTCGCGCAGGTCCATGGCGGCTCTCTTTCAGGGGAGGAAGCGGCGGCGGCCGTTGGCGACGAACTCCTCGCGCAGCGCCGTCCTGTCGTCGTCGGTCATCAGGACGTAGGAGGGGGCGCCCCGCCCGGTCCACCGGTAGACGGGGTCGGCGGTGCGCCAGCCCTCGAGCTGCATCTCCTTCTTGCGCAGCTTCCCGGAGCCGGTGGTCGGCAGGGCGTGGGACACGCGGACGAACCGGGGCGCGCCCTTCGTGCCGAGGTCGTCCTGCGCGGCGAGGAACGCGGCGAGGTCGAGGTCCTCGAACGCGACGCCCTCGGGGATCTCGATCGCGGCCATGACCTGGTCGCCCGAGCGCGGATCGGGGACGCCGAACGCGACCGCGTCGACGATCTTCGGGTGGCGGCGGACGACGAGCTGGGTGAGCAGCGCGGAGATGTTCTCGGAGTCGACGCGGATCCAGTCGCCGGAGCGGCCGCCGAAGTAGAGGAAGCCGTCGCCGTCGACGTAGCCGAGGTCGCCGGTCCAGTACCAGCCGTGCCGGACGCGTTCGGCGTCGGCCTCGGGGTTCTTGTAGTAGCCCTCGAACTTCGCGGCGCCGTGCACGTCGACGATCTCGCCGACGGCCTGCTCGGCGTTGAGGACGCGGCCGTGCTCGTCCAGGACGGCCGGGGCGCACGTCTCGCGGGTCTCCGGGTTGACGATGCGGACGCCGTCGTGGGCGGGTCTGCCGAACGCGGTCGGCGGCGTGGCCGGGTCGCGCTTGATCATCCCGGCGCCCTCGCTGGAGCCGTAGCCCTCGACGAGGCGGGCGCCGAAGCGGCGGTGGAACTCGGCCTTGTCCTCGGGGGACGCCTCGGTGCCGAACCCGTGCGTGAGCGTGTTGTCGGCGTCGTCCGGCTTCTCCGGGGTGGCGAGGACGTAGCCGATGGCCTTGCCGACGTAGGTGAAGAACGTCGCGCCGTAGAACCGGACGTCCGGGAGGAAGCCGGACGCGGAGAACTTCGGCGTCAGGCAGACGCAGCCGCCGGCGGCGAGCGTGGGCGCCCACAGGGCCATGAGGGCGTTGCCGTGGAACAGCGGCATCGGGCAGTACGAGATCTCGTCGCGCTTGATGTCGTACTTGGCGGAGTTGTTCCGGCCCAGTTCGGCGAGCCGCCCCTGCGAGCAGCGGGCCGCCTTGGACGCCCCCGTGGTCCCGGAGGTGAACAGCAGGAGCATCTGGGTGGTCGGCGTGACGGACGGGTCCGCCGCGGGCTCGCACGCGTGCGCGGCCACGCGGGACGCGTACGCGTCGTCGTCGACCAGCAGGAACCGGTCGCGGGGGACGCCGATGTCGAGGCCGTCGAGCAGCTTCGCGCCCGCCGCGTCGGTGACGACGAGCTGCAGGTCGGTGTGCCGGACCTCCTGCTCCAGGTAGGCGCCGGTGCGGGTCGGGTTGATGCCGACGATGGTCGCGCCGCTCAGCGCGGCGGCCCCGAGCCACAGGACGTACTCGGGCACGTTGTCGAGCAGGACGCCGATGTGGAACGGCCGGTCGTCCAGGCGCAGCTCGCGGGCGAGCGCCGCGCGGGCCGCGCCGTCCCGGACCACCTCGTCCCACGTCCACGTCCGGTCGCGGCTGCGCAGGCCGGGACGGTCGTCGCCCAGCCGTGCGAGCAGCAGTCCGGCGATCGTCTCGGTGCGCCCCGTCCCCTCGGACACGGCCCCCTCGGACACGCGCGCTCCGGGAACTGGCGATGTCATGGATCCTCCGTCAACACGTGATGCGACTGGCTCGAACGTAATGAGCGGGATGCCCGGACGGTCCGGACATCCCGCTCACTGGGAGCGACGGGCGCCGCCGCGCGGCCCCGCCGGTCAGCCCTTGAGGGCGGCGGTGAGCTGGTCGGCGCGGGCCTGCGACTCGACGAGCTGGCGCAGCAGCCACAGCCGCAGGACGCGCGCGAGCACGGCGGCGACGTACAGCGCGGCGCCGAGCACGGTTACGCCCACGAAGCCGGTCGCCATGATGTGCAGCGACCCGACGTTGCGGATGTCGTCCTGCGCGAGCGAGATGTTGTAGCAGACGAACGCGCCGACGACCCCGGTGATCATCAGCAGCGCGCCGACGATGCGCAGCGCGCCGTCGTGGCGGGACTGGTCGGTCCTCAGCCGCTCGTCCGCCACGTCCTTCTTGAACTGCTCGCGTCGTTCCTCGGTGAGCATGGTCGCGTCAACCTCCCAGGTAGTCGCTGGACAGCCGGTCTTCGATCTCGGCGGGCGCGCCGGCCGCGACGACCCGTCCGTGGAGCATGAGGGCGGCGGTGTCGGCGATCGGCAGCACCGCGCGGGCGAACTGCTCGGCCACCAGCACCGACAGGCCGCCCTCGACCAGTTCGGCGACCGTCTCGTACATCTTCGAGACGATCATGGGCGCGAGCCCCATGGACAGTTCGTCGAGCAGCAGCACCGCGGGGTCGGTGCCGAGCGCGCGCGACAGCGCGAGCATCTGCTGCTCGCCGCCGGACATGGACCCGGCGAGCTGGTCGCGCCGCTTCGCCAGGATCGGGAAGCGGGCGAACGCCTTCTCCTCGACGTCCTCGCGGCGGGCGCCCGTCCCGGTGGCGGCCCACAGGTTCTCCCGCACGGTCAGGTTCGGGAAGACGCCGCGCCCCTCCGGGATCGAGCACACGCCGAGCCGCGCCGCCCGCTGCGCGGTGACGCCGTTCATCTTCCGGCCCGCGAACCGCAGCTCGCCCCGGGACGGCGCGTGCAGGCCGCCGCACACGCGCATCGTGGTGGACTTGCCGCCGCCGTTCGGGCCGAGCAGCGCGAGCAGGGACCCCGGCCGCAGCGCCAGGTCCACGCCGTGCAGCACCTCGATGGCGCCGTAGGCGGCGTGGACGCCCCGCAGTTCGAGCAGGGGTTCCGCGACGGCCGCCGTTCCCACCTCGGCCTCCATGTCCGTCATGCGGCCTCCTCCGTCCCGATGTAGGCGGCGATGACCTCGGGGGACTCCTTGATCTCGGCCGGGGTGCCGGACGCGATCAGGGCGCCGTAGTCGAGGACATGGATCATCGAGCACAGCCCCATGACGAGCGGCAGGTCGTGCTCGACGAGGCAGATCGCGAGGCCGTCGGCGGCGAGGCCGGTGAGCATCTCGGCGAACGCCTCGGTCTCCTGCTCCGTCTGCCCGGACGCGGGCTCGTCCAGGAGGAGGACGCGCGGGGACGTCATCAGCGCGCGGGCGACCTCGACGACGCGGGCCCGCCCGATCGGGATGTCCGACACCTCCTGGTCCGCAATGTCGGTCAGGCCGGTGCGCTCCAGGATCCGGTCGGTCTCCGCTTCGAGGTCGAACCGCCTGCGGCGTCCGGTGCTGCGCCGGACGTCCCCGGCGACGCGCACGTTGTCGCGCACGGACAGCGACAGGAACAGCTCCAGCCGCTGGAACGTGCGCGCCATGCCGCGCCGCGCGCGCTTGGCCGGGGGCAGTTTGGTGATGTCGGCGCCGTCCAGCAGAACCTGTCCGGACGCGGGCTTCTGCAGGCCCGTGATGGTGTTGAACATCGTCGTCTTGCCCGCGCCGTTCGGGCCGATCAGCCCGGTGATCTGCCCTTCGGCGACGGTCAGGCTCACGTCGTCCACGGCGGTGTTGCCGCCGAACCGGACGGTGACGCCCCGTGTCTCAAGCAGTGGCACTGACCTCTCCCTTCACGCTGGTGACGGGCAGCCCGAGTTCCTGGTCCAGGCGCGCGCGCACGTCGTCGGTGTAGGGCTCGTCCACGCCGAGCAGTTCGAGCGGCGTCTCCCGCTTGCGTCCCTCTTCCAGGACCATGCGGCCGACGACCGGCAGGAGCATGACCACGCTGAGGGCGATGAGGGAGAACGTCCACGAGCCGATCACGCCGGTCACCGCGAGGACGTAGAGGACGGCCCCGAACGCGGCCGCCCCGTAGAGGAGCGGTTTCGCGCCGCGCATCGCCCGGTAGCCCTCGACGATGTCGTGGACGACGCCGCTCGGGTTCTTGCCGACGCCCATCCCCACCAGCGCCGTCAGCACCATCACGAGGTGGCTGAGCGCGGTGAAGATCTCGGCGGGGCCCTCGTGCTCCAGGGCGAGGTCGCCGAACGTCCCCACCAGCACCGCGCCGCCGACGCCCGCCATCAGCCCGCCGAACAGGGCGCCGCTGATGTAGCCGATGCCCGCGACGACGACGAGCATCAGCAGGCTGAGGCTCACGGTGAAGGTGAAGTTCTCCTGCGCGACGGTGCCGGTCGCGGCCGACATCAAGATGCCGCCGAGGCCCGCGATCGCCGCGGAGATCATGAAGACGCCGAGCTTGAGCCGGACGAGGTTCTGCCCGAGCATCGCCGTCGCCGCCGGGCTGTCCTTCATCGCCGCGAGCCGCCGCCCGTACCCGCCGGCGCGCAGGGCCGCGAGGCCGATCGCGATGAGCGCGAACAGGACGGTCGCCGTCATCAGGAACGTGGTGCCGTCCCGCAGGTCGACCGGGCCGAGCTTCGGCGGCGGGATCACGAGGGAACCGCCGGGGAACAGCGTGAACGTCACCCCGAACAGCTCGTGCTGCGTGGTGTCGCGCAGCACCATGTTCGACAGGAACACCCCGAACGCCATCGTCGCCAGGGCCAGGTACAGGCCGCGCAGGCGGAGCGCCGGGAGGGCGATCAGCCCGCCGACGACGGCCGCGGCGAGCACGCCGAGCAGCACGCCGTGCACCCCGAGCCGCGCCGCGAGGCCGCTGCCCCGCACCCCGAAGTGGAACGCGACGACCGTGGCGACCGCCCCGAACGCCAGCGGCGCGAGGTTCAGCTCGCCCGCGTAGCCGGTGAGGACGGTCAGCGACAGCGCGATGATCGCGAACGACATGCCGAGCGCGAGCGTCGAGACGCCGCCGTCCGACAGCAGCAGGCTGTACAGGTAGACGACCGCGACGAGCACGGCGCCCCACACCGCCGCCGACCGGACCGTCGGCGGGCGGTACCGCTCCCGGGTCCGGACGGCCGCGCCCCGCAGCCGGTCCTGCGGCAGCACGACCAGCACGACGAACAGCAGGATCATCGGCAGCGACACCCGCAGGTTGCCCGCGAACGTCCCGGCGGACGGCATGTACGCGAGCACGTAGTTCGCCGCGAGGCCGAGGACGATCGCGCCCGCGAACGTCCGGGGGATGCTGCGCAGCCGTCCGAACATCGCCGCCGCGAACGCGTCGATCACCAGCAGGGTCAGCATGTTCGCGTCCAGGCCGCCGCCGCTGATCGGGACGATCAGGACGCCGGCGAGCACGGCCAGCGTGGACCCGAGGGCCCACGCGAGCATCGCGGCCCGCTCGGGGTCGTGCCCGTTCAGCCGCACGAGGTCGGGGTCGTCGACGGACGCGCGCATCACCACGCCCGTCCGGCTGCGGGTGAACAGGATCCGCAGCCCGACCGCGATCGCCACGGCGGCGGCCAGGCAGACGATCTCGTGCCAGCGGACCACCACCCCGGCGACGGTGATCTTCGCGCCGCCGCCGAAGAACATGTCGACGGTGTACGCCTCGTCCGGGTTCCACGCCCACTGGGCGAGGTAGACCGTTCCAAGGAGCACCGCCACCGTCACGATGATCTTCGTGACCTCCGCGGTGCCGCGCAGCCCCCGCATGATCACCGCGTGCAGCGCGGCGCCCATCGCCGGGCCGACCACGCCCACCACGATGACCAGCGCCAGCCAGACCGGCCAGCCCCACACGTTGGTGAACTGCCAGTAGAGGAACGTTCCGAACATGGCTTGTGCGCCGTGGGCGAAGTTGAAGATGCCCGAGGTGTTGTAGGTAAGGACGAGTCCCGAGGCCGCGATGAAGTACACCGCGCCCAGGACGAGCCCCAGGATCGTGTACGTCAGGAACGTCGTCATGCGCGAGTCCCTCCCGTGGGTCGTGCCACCGGTCGCGCCACCGGTCGTGGCGCCGGTCGTGTCACCGTGCGCCTCACGAGGTCTGCGGCTTGATGACGTCGTCCGTCAGGAACTTCGTGGAGGTCCGGTCGTCGTTCAGCTCGGTGCCCCACGTCTTGGGGTCGGTCTCCACCACGTAGTCGTCACCGCAGGAGAACTCGCCGGCCTCCTTCGGGAAGACCTGCTCCCACTTCTCGCCGGTCAGCTTCACGACCAGCGCGCAGCTCGCGGGCTTGTTGGCGCCCGGGTCGGTCGGGGCGTGCAGCCCGCCGCCCGTCCACTCGTGGATCTTCGCCAGCTCGTTGACGACGCACTGCCGGGTGAGGTCGGAGCCGCACTCGTCGGCGGCCGTCGCCCACAGCAGGAACGACGACGTCGCCTGCATGCCCAGCAGCGCGACCTTGCCGTCCTTCGCCTCGACGAGGTCCATGTACTGCTCGACCGCCGGCACCTCGGCGGCGTTCTCGAACGGCTGGAAGATCATGCCCGCGTGCAGGTTGTCGCCCGCACCCGAGCCCTTGTTCCACTCGGAGACCTTGGTGCTGTACCAGGTCGCCTCCATCAGGTACTTCGGCTCGGCGCCCGCCCGCTTCACCGACTCCAGCAGGCTGAACTGGCCCGGGTCGGGGCTGTCGGACGACCACAGGTACCCGGCGCCGCACTCCTTGATCTTCTGCGCGAACGGCATGTAGCCGCTCTCGCCCGCGTCGTTCAGCCGGACGCCGCACTCCAGCGGCTCCACGCCGACCTGCTTCATCGCCGACTTGACCTTGTTCGTCCCGGTCGTCACCGCGGGCGACGTCGACAGCAGCACGTCCGTCTTCCCGTCGAAGTCCGACCACATCTCCTGCGCGATGCGCAGCGACCCGATGTTCATCCGGTCCACCGGGTACGGGACGGCCTCGAACTTCATCGGGCCCATCGCCGCGTTCGGGCCCACCGTGAAGCCCGCGACCGTCGGCAGCTTGCACGCCACCCGGTACTGCTCGGCGGCGTCGTCCATCGCGAAGCCCTGCCCGACGAGCATGAAGTCCTGCTTGCAGGACTCCTGCATCACCTTCGCGGCGTGCATGTAGGCGCCGTCGTACTGGTTGCCCTCGATCTTGCGGCCGTTGATGCCGCCCTGCCCGTTGCACCAGTCGATCAGCGCGGAGACGGCGTCGCCCATCTCCTTCGACAGGCCCGGCGCGGACGCGAAGCCCCGGTCGTCGCCGTAGCCGATCGTGATGGCGTCGTCGGTGACGCCCTGGTCGGTGGCGCCCTTCGCGTCGCCCGGCCCGCAGGGCGACGGCAGCGTCCCGAACTTCTCGGCGGACGCGGCGGCCTGCCCGCCGCCGTCCGCGCCGCCGCCCTGGATCAGCGCGGTCCCGGACCGCTCGCTGGTACAGGACGCCACCAGCGCCACGGCGAGGGCACCCGCCGCGAGGCGTCCGATCTTGTCGACCTTCATCCGGTCGTCTCCTTTAGTGGGTGGGGGTGGTGATGGCGGGGGGCGAAGTCCTCGGCGCGTCCTCGGCGCGTCCCGGCGCGGCCGTCCCTGCGCCGGCGTCAGCCGAAGAAGGCCTGGCCCCCGTCGAGCGGGATCGTGGCGCCGGTCAGGTAGCGCAGGTCGGGCTGGACGAGCGCGAGCACCGCCCGGCCGATGTCCTGCTCGCAGTCGCCGATGTAGCCGAGCGGGATCGTCTTGCGGAACTCCTCGGCGGCCTCGGGGAACGCGTCGGCCCACTTCCGCAGGCCGGGCGAGAGGGCGTGCGGCGCGATCGAGTTCGCGCGGACGCCGTCCGGGCCCCACTCGGCGGCGGCCGTCCTGGTCAGCGACCGGAGCGCCTGCTTGGCCGCCGCGTACGCGCCGTACGTCTGCGGGTCCCAGCGGACCATCGCGGAGGTGACGAGGTTGACGATGCTGCCGCCGCCGCGCGCCTTCATGTGCGGGTGGCACGCCTTCATGAACGCGAACGCCGCGAACGGGCCGGTGCGGAAGCCCTTCTGGAAGTCGGCGTCGCTCATCTCCAGCAGCGGCCCGTACTTCCCCGAGTAGGCGTTGTTGACCAGGATGTCGACGCCGCCCAGCCGCTCCGCGATCGCGTCCACGAGCCCCGGGATCGCGTCGGTGTCGGCGACGTCGCAGACGAACGGCTCGGCGCGCGCCCCGCGCTCGCGCACGAGCTCGCACGTCGTCTCGAGCTTCGCCGCGGTCCGGCCGAGCACCGCGATCGCGGCGCCCTCCGACGCGAGCGCCAGCGCGATGCCCTGCCCCACGCCCTGCCCGGCGCCCGTCACGATCGCGACCTTGTCGTCGAGGGTTCCCATGCTGCGCTCCCGCGGTTCGATGACCCTGGTGTGTGGCGATGGACCAGGTGACCCGCGGTTCCGGCGAGCCGCGGCCCTGGTAGCGGCCATCGTGATGTGAGGCGCGCCACGCGGGCCGCCCAGTCCCGCTCACCGGGAACCCGGTGCGCGCCCCTGCGGAAACGCCGGTCCCGCTCAGCGGAATGCTCTGGTGCCTCCGGCCGGGCGGATGAGAATCTGCGGCAACGCGAGCGAGGAGGACCCATGACGGCGATGGAGATCGTGCAGCGGCTGACCGGCCCCGGCGGCGAGTTCGAGCTCCGCGAGGAGGAGGTGCTGGGCACCCGGCTGCCGGTCTTCACCGGGCGGGCCCGCAACCTCGGCGCCGTCCTGGCCGCGTCCGCCGCGTACGGCGACCGCGACTACATCGTCACCGCGACCCGCCGCATCTCCTTCGCCGAGCACGCGGCGCGGGCCGCGTCGCTCGCCAAGGCCCTGCGGGACGACCACGGCGTGCGGCCCGGCGACCGCGTCGCGATCAACGCCGCGAACTCCCCCGAGTGGATCCTCGCGTTCTGGGCCGTGCTCGCCGCCGGGGGCATCGTCGTCGCCTACAACGCCTGGTGGACGCCCGCCGAGATCGAGTACGCGCTCGGCCACACCGAGCCCGTGCTGGTCATCGCCGACGCCGAGCGCGCGGCCCGCACCACCGGGGCGCGGGTGCTGACCGTCGAGGACGACGTCCCCGCGCTGGCCGCCCGGTACCCGGACGCGACCCTCGCCGCGCTGGGCGTCCCGGAGGCCGCCGAGGACGACCCGGCGGTCATCCTCTACACGAGCGGGACGTCGGGACGCCCGAAGGGGGCCGTGCACACGCACCGCAACCTCACCTCGGTGATCGAGTACCACCGGTTCAACGACGCGCTGATGCGCGCGATGGGCGTCCCCGGCGACCCCGCCGACCGCCGCTACCTGCTGGTCCTCCCGCTGTTCCACATCGCGAGCCTGCACAACCTGGCCGTCCCGCGGCTGGCCACCGGCTCCGCCGTGATCATGCACGAGGGCCGGTTCGACGTGGACGCCGTCCTCGGGCTGATCGAGCGCGAGCGCGTGACGAACTGGGGCGCGGTGCCGACGATGGCGCACCGGATCGTCGAGCACGGCGCCGCGACGAAGTACGACCTGTCGTCGCTGACCGCGTTCTCGCTGGCCACGGCCCCGTCGTCGCCCGCGTTCAAGGACCGGCTGCGGGCGGTGTTCCCGCCGGCGAAGGACGCCCTCGTCGACAGCTACGGGCTCACCGAGTCGTGCACCGGCGTCGCCACCGCGACGCCCGCCGACCTCGCCGAGGCCCCCGGGACGCTCGGCCGTCCGGTCATCGGCGTCCGGCTCGAGATCCGCGACCCGGACGGCAACGCGCTGCCGGAGGGCGTCGAGGGCGAGGTGTGCGTCCGCAGCGCCTACAACATGCTCGGCTACTGGAAGGACCCGGAGGCCACCGACCAGGCGATCCGCGCGGACCGGTGGCTGCACACCGGCGACATCGGCATGGTCGAGGGCGGGCGGCTGCGGCTCACCACCCGCCGCTCCGACCTGATCCTGCGCGGCGGCGAGAACGTGTACCCGGCGGAGATCGAGAACGTCCTCGCCGAGTTCCCGGGCGTGCGCGAGTGCGTCGTCCTCGGCGTCCCGCACGCCGACCTCGGCCAGGAGGTGATGGCCGTGGTCGTGTTCGCGGACGCCGTCCCGGCCGAGGACGAGGTCGCGGCGTTCGCCCGCGAGCGCCTCGCGTACTACAAGGTGCCGTCGCGGTGGCGCCTCACGACCGAGCCGCTGCCCCGGAACGCGACGGGCAAGGTCGTCCGGCGCGAGATCGAGACGTCCGGCTGAGCCCGGGGGTCAGCGCGCGTAGCGGGCGGGGGGCTCCCCGACCGCCGCGGTGAAGTCGCGGACGAGGTGCGCCTGGTCGTAGTAGCCCAGTTCCTCGGCCAGCGCGGCCCAGTCGACCGGGACGCCCCGGTCCGCGCGGGTCGCGGCCTCGTGCAGGCGCGCCCGCCGCAGCACCCACTTCGGGCTCGCCCCCACGTACTCGGCGAAGAGCCGCTGGAGCGTCCGGGGCGAGACGTGCAGCAGGTCGGCGGCCTGCCCGACGCGGAACACGGCCGGGGACGCGGTGAGCCGCTCGACCATCTCCGCGACCTCGGCGGCGACCGGGTCGGGGGCGGGCAGCCGGGGCAGCAGGAACTCCCCGGCCGCCTTCGCCATCAGGTCGGTGTCGGTCGTGCCGAGGATCTCCCGGTTCGCGTCGCCGACCTCGGGCCCGAAGAACTCCGCGGCCGGGAACCGGCCGTCGGCCAGCCCGATCACCGGCCGTCCGGCGAACGGCCGGAAGCACCCCGGCCGGAACTTCACGCCGAGGACCTGCCCCTCCCCCTCCAGCCGGCGGACGAACAGGTCGCGGTCGACGCCGTAGACCAGCGGCTCCGGCTCCTCGAACACCAGGTGGACGCTCGGGTGCGACAGCACCTTCGTGTCGTACGGCTCCGGCGTGCGCCACCGGACGTGCCAGTAGTGCTCCACGATCCCCCGCAGGCCCGCGCCGGGCGGCCGCCGCTGCAGGTCGACGATGGACGCCTGCCTGTGCGGGTACAGCACGCCCCGTCCGAACTCGCCCATGCGCCCAGGATATTGGCGCTTTTCTCCAAGAGACCGCCGCCCGCGCGCACCTAGGGTCGAACACATGAACGAAAAGGACATCGAGCGCTTCCACGCGTACATGAAGGAGTGCGCGGCCGAGGCCGCGCGCGTCGCGCGGGCCGTCGCCGCCGCCGGTCCGGACCGGCTCGGCGACCCGACCCCGTGCGCGGACTACGACCTGCGGACGCTGGTGAACCACTGGGTGCTCTACACCTCCCACGGCCTGGAGCACCGGGCGCTCCGCAAGCCGCTTCCCGAGGAACTGACCGAACGGGACTTCACCGCCGGCGCGTCGTGGGCCGAGGAGTACGCCGCCCAGCTCGACCGGGCCGTCGCCGCCTGGGCCGACCCGGCCGTGTGGGAGGGCGACGTGGACTTCGGCGGCGGCGCCGCGCCCGCCGTCGACGTCGCGTCCATGGTCATCAAGGAGATGGCCGTGCACGGGTGGGACGTCGCCCGCAGCGTCGGGGCGGAGATCCGCGTGTCGCCCGAAGCCGGGGAGTTCGTCCTCGGCGTCGTCGAGGAGCACGGCGACCTCTACCGGAAGTACGACGGGTTCGCCGACCCGGTGCCGGTGCCGGCGGACGCCCCCGCGTTCGAGCGCGCGCTCGGCGCGTCCGGCCGGGACCCGGGGTGGCGCGCCGCCTGACCGGGACGGGTCAGCGGGCGAGGTCGCGGCGGGTGAAGCGCCACGCGCCCACCGCCATGACCAGCAGCGTCACGGCGGCGAGGACGGCCGCGTCGGCCGGCCGGAAGCCGTTCTTCAGCGGCTCGCCGCCGATGTAGTAGTGGAACGGCGTCAGGTTCCGCAGCCACTCCGCGCCGATCTGCGGGGCGAACCCGTTGACCGCGTAGGAGGCGACGCCGATCCCCGCCGTGATGCCGAAGACCGGCGCCCGGCCCTTGCCCGTGGCCGCGCCGATGCCGGTGGCGAGGCCGCCGAACAGCAGCGTGAGCAGGGCGAGGTGCGCGGCCTGCGCCGCGAACCCGCCCGTGCCCACGGAGCCGAGGCCGGCGCCCGTCCGGACCGCGAGCAGCCCGGCGAGGACGGCCGCCGCGATCGCCACCGCGCCCGCGGCGAGCGCGGCGAACCGCTGGAGCAGCAGCCGGGTCCGGCCGACCGGGTGCGCGAGCAGCAGGTCCAGCTGCCCGCTCTCCTCGTCGGCGGAGATCATCCGGGCGCCGGTCGCGGCGCCGTAGAACGTCGCGAGCAGCGGGACGAGCAGGCCGAACACCGGGCCCTGCAGGTATCCGGCGGCCGAGGACAGGTCGTCCATGCCGAACCCGCTCATCGCGTCCGGCACCGTGGCGGCGGTGTCCGCCGTCATCTGCGGGTAGAACGCCGCGTACATCGTCGCGAGCAGGGCCGTGGCCAGGGCCCACACGGCGAAGACGCGCCGGTTGTCGTACAGGGTCTTGGAGAAGACCGAGCGGCTGAACGTGCCGGCCAGGGTGGTCATCGTCGTGCCTTTCAGGCCGCGGGGGCGGCTTCGCCCCGCGCGTAGTAGGTGTGGAAGAGCTCTTCGAGGTCCTGGGAGTCGGCGCGCAGCCCGACGACCGTGTGCCGGGCCGCCGCCTTGATGAGCGCGTCCGGTGATCCGTCGACGTCGCAGGTGAGGACCGTCCCGTCCACCCGGAGGCCGGTGACGCCGGGGAGCGCGAACTCGGCGGCGGGCACCGGGTCGGCGAACGTGATCCGGACCCGCAGGTACGAGCGGGCGCGCAGGTCGGCGACGGTGTCGAGGGCGACGAGCCGTCCCTCGCGGACGATCGCGACGCGGTCCGCGACGGCCTCCACCTCGCTCATGACGTGGCTCGACATGAACACCGTGCGGCCGTCCGCCCGCGCCTCGGCGACCATGTCGAGGAACGTCTGCTGCACCAGCGGGTCGAGGCCGGACGTGGGCTCGTCCAGGATCAGCAGCTCGGGCTCGTGCATGAACGCCTGGATCAGGCCGACCTTCTGCCGGTTGCCCTTCGACAGGCTCTTCACGCGGGCGCCGAGGTCCAGTTCGAGGCGGTCGGCGAGCGCGGTGATCCGCACGGCGGGGACGCCGCCGCGCAGGTTGCCGAGGAACGTCAGGCACTCGCCGGCCTTCTGCCGCCCGTCCACGACGAAGTCGCCCGCGAGGTAGCCGATGCGGCGGTGGAGCGCGACGGCGTCCGCGCGCGGGTCGAGGCCGAGGACGCGCGCCGTCCCGGACGTCGGGCGGATCAGGTCCAGCAGCAGGCGGATCGTCGTCGACTTTCCGGCGCCGTTCGGGCCGAGATAGCCGAAGACCTCCCCCGCGCGCACGCTCAGCGTCAGGTCGTCCAGGCCGCGCCGGGAGCCGTAGGTCTTGGTCAGCCGGTCGATGTCGATCACCGTGTCCATGCCGCCGACGATAGCATTGATTTCAGAAATTTCTGAAGATTCCAAGGTGTTAAGATTCCGTATGCACCGGAACGAAGAGGGGACGACCTTGGCGGACACGACGGAGGCGGCGGAACGGCTCGCCCTGGTCCTCACGCAGGGCGGCCTGCAGAAGTCGACCGCGCGGGTGCTGGCCGCGTTCATGTTCGCCGACGCCGACAGCGTCACCGCGGGCGAGCTCGCCGAGCGGCTCGGCATCAGCTCCGGCTCGGTGTCCGGCGCGATCAAGATGCTGTCGACCGTCGGGCTGATCGAGCGCGCGCCCGCGCCCGGCAGCCGCCGCGAGCACTACCGGATGCGCGAGGGCGCCTGGGCCACCCTCATGTCGTCGCAGAACGGCATGGTGCAGGCCATGTTCGAGGCCGCCGACCGGGGCATCGAGGCCGCCGGCGAGGACACCCCCGCCGCGCGCCGCCTGCACGAGATGCGCGACTTCTACGGGTACATGTTCCGCGAGCTGCCCGCGCTCATCGACCGCTGGCGCGCCGAACGCGACGGCTGATACCCGCCCCGCGCGGCACCGCCACCCGCGGAGCCAGACCGGAACCGGTACCCGCGCGGGACGACCGTCCGCCCCGGCCGCTCGTAGCGTGATGCTCCCCCGAGCGACAGGAGAACACCATGCTGCGCAAGGCGATCGCCGTCGCCGGCCTCGCCGGGCTGGTCGCGGCCGGGACCGCGGTGCCCGCCGCGGCCGGCGAGGACCGGCCCCGGCTCCGCCGGCTGCTGCACACCCTCACCGCGCGGGACGGGGCGCCCGGCGCGCTGGCCGCGATCCGGGACCGGCACGGACGCACCGTCCTCACCAGCGGCGTCGGAGACGTCCGGACCGGCGCGCCGATGCCGGAGCGGGGCCACTGGCGGGTCGGCAGCATCACCAAGACGTTCACCGCGACGACGGTGCTGCTGCTCGTCGAGGACGGCCTGATCGAGCTGGACGCGCCCGTCGAGCGGTACCTGCCCGGAACGGTGCGCGGCAACGGCAACGACGGGCGGAACATCACCGTCCGGCAGCTGCTCCAGCACACCGGCGGCCTGCCCGACTTCCTCGAGCACCTCGGCATCGGCCACGTCGTCGAGAACCCCCTCGAACAGCACGACCGCGGCGACCTGCTCGCCCTCGCGCTCGCCCACCCGCCGGAGTTCGCGCCCGGCACCGGCTGGTCCTACTCCAACACCGGCTACCTCCTCGCCGGGCTCATCGTCGAGAAGGTCACCGGCGACCCGCTCGCCGACGTGGTCGAGCGGCGCGTCCTCGACCCGCTGCGGCTGGACGACACCGGCGCACCCGGCGACGCGACCGGGCTGCCGTCGCCGCACCCCCGCGGGTACGTCCGGATGGACGGCACACTGCTCGACCGGACGCGGCTGAACACGTCCCCCGCCTGGGGCGGCGGCGACATCGTGTCGGACGCCTCCGACCTCAACCGGTTCTACGCCGCGCTGCTCGGCGGCCGGGTGCTGCGCCCCGAGACGCTGCGCGAGATGAAGCGGACGACCGAGGTCAGCCCGGAGTACGGCCTCGGCCTGCGGCGCTTCCCGAGGTCGTGCGGCGCGCCCGGCTGGGGGCACGCCGGCGACATCATCGGCTTCAGCACCCTCACCGGCGCGACCGGCGACGGCCGCACCGCGACCGTCATGGTGAACGTCAAGCCGGGCCTGAGCGACACCGGCGAGCAGCGCGTCAAGGACGCCTTCGACGCGGCCCTCTGCGACGACTAGCGGTCAGCGGGCGGTCTCGACGTCGTGCAGGACGCCGAGCGCGTCGGGGACGAGGACGGCCGCCGAGAAGTGGACGCCGACCAGGTACGAGCTGATCGCGCGGTCGTCGACGCCCTTGAACCGGACCGACAGCCCCGGCTCGCGCTCGTCCGGGATGCCGGTCTTGTGCAGGCCGATGACGCCCTGGTCGTCCTCGCCGGTGCGCATCGCGATGATCGAGCTGACCCCGGTGCGGCTCACCGGGATCTTGTCGCACGGCAGCAGCGGCACGTTCCGCCAGGCCGTCACCCGGGTGCCGTCCACCTCGGTCTGCGCCGGGTAGACGCCCTGGCGGGTGCACTCGCGCAGGAACGCCGCGATGCCCTTCGGGTGCGCGAGCAGCACGCGCGTCCCGCGCCGCCGCGCGAGCAGCTCGTCCAGGTCGGCGGGCGACGGCGGGCCGCTCCGGGTGGTGAGGCGCTGCCGGGGGTCGGCGTTGTGCAGGAGGCCGAAGTCCCGGTTGTTGACCATCTCGTGCTCCTGGCGCTCCCGCAGCGCCTCGATCGTCAGCCGGAGCTGCTGCTCCACCTGGTCCATCGGCCTGCTGTAGAGGTCCGCCACGCGGGTGTGCACCCGCAGCACCGTCTGCGCCAGGCTCAGCGGGTACTCGCGCGGCTCCGCCTCGTACTCGACGAACGTGCCGGGCAGCCGCGGCTCCCCCGCGTGCCCGGACGCGACGTCGACGGACGCCTCGCCGCGCTTGTTCACCGCCGGCGGGCCCGACTCCCGGAACCGTTCGAGCTGCTCCTGCAGCGCCGCCGAGTTCCGCGTCACCTCCGCGAACGCCTCCCGGGTCAGCGACAGCACCGTGCAGCCCGTCGCCGCCTTCGCCGTCGCGCCCCACACGGCGTCCTCGTCGGTGAGGGCCTCGGCGCCGAAGTACTCCCCGCCGGCCAGCGCGCCCAGCCGCGCGGGCGTCCCGTACGCGCCGTCGCCCAGCCGGACGACCTTCCCGTGCACGATCAGGTGGACCCGGTCGGCCGGGCGCCCCGCCTCCGCGATCACGTCGCCGGCCGCGTACTCCGACTGCACGCACCGTCCCGCGAGGACCTCCAGCACCCGCGCGTCCGCGAACCCCCGCAGCGGCGCCAGCTCCGCGAGCTCCGCCGGGATCACCCGCACCTGCGCGCCCGTGTTGACGAACGTCACCCGTCCGTCCGCCACCTGGTAGGCGAGCCGCCGGTTCACCCGGTACGTCCCGCCCGAGACCTGCACCCACGGCAGGACCCGCAGCAGCCAGCGGGACGAGACGCCCTGCATCTGCGGCCGCGTCTTGGTGGTCGTCGCGAGGTTCCGCGCGGCGTCCGTCCCCAGGCTGAGCCGCGTGCCGGTCCCACCGTTCGTCATCGGTCGCCCTCCGTCGCATCACGATGTGCCACCGAGAAGCTACGCTGCGCGTTCGCGGGGCCTCTATGGCCGACCGGGGCGGGCAGGCGCACCCGCGGGACACCCACATGTCACCGCGGGGACGGCCGTCAGGCGGACGCGGCGTCCGAGCACGGCACCTCCACGACCGCGACCGGTTCCCCGACCGGCTCGGGAGGCTCGGTGCGGCGGGTGCGGCGGCGGATCAGGAGCACCGCGGCGGCCAGGGCCGCGGCCAGGCCGAACAGGATCCAGGCGCCCCAGCCGAGGAGCTGCTCCAGGCGGGACGCCGAGGCGCCCGCGAACGCGCCGAGGCTGACGAACGCCGCGGACCAGAGCAGCGACCCGGCGAGCGACGCGAGCAGGAAGCGGCGGTACGGGACGTTCGCGACCCCGGCCGCCGCGGGCGTGAGCGTCCGGACGACCGGGACGAGCCGGGTGACGAACACGGCGGCGGCGCCGTACCGGCGGAGGGCCGCCGTGGCGCGGTCCCAGTGGCGGACGCCGAGGCGGCGCACCGCGCGGGTCTCCCGCATCCGCTCGCCGTTCGAGCGGCCGAGCCAGTACCCGACGTGGTCGCCCGCCGTCACCCCCAGCGCGACGACGAGCAGCATCAGCGGGTAGCGGGCCGGGTCGGCGGACGCGGCGCCGAGGATCACGACGGCGGTCTCCCCCGGGACGACCGATCCGACGCCCAGGCCGGACTCGGCGAACGCCAGCACCCCCGCCACCGCCAGCAGCAGCGGGAAGGGCAGGTCGCTCAGCCCTTGGACCCACTCCGTGATCCATTCCATTCATCCCATCGTCCGCGAAGCCGGGCTTGCCGGAATCCGCCGGGAAGATGATGTTCCGTCTCGGCCGGAAGGGTGACCGGCCTCGCCCGATCCCCGACCAAAGGCGGGGTCGCGGGCCCGCGTCACCCCCCTGCCGGACGAGTTCCCGGGTCCGCGGGCGGGCGCCCGGCGGCGGCGGCGCGTTCGAGGAGGAGGGGGCCGAGGACGCGCGTCGCGGGGCCGATGCGGCCGCCGGGGCCGGGGCGCTGGTCGGTGTTGTCCACGGTGAGCGGCTCCCCGCAGTGCGCGCAGGCGAGGACGGGCGCGGTGTCGTGCCCGCAGTCGCGGTGATGGACGCGCGCGGGCGGGCCCGCCTCGCCCGCGTACCAGCGGTCGCCCCAGTTCATCAGCGCCAGCAGGACCGGGTAGAGCTCCTTGCCCTTCTCGGTCGGCCGGTAGTGCGCGCGGGGCGGGTGGTCCTGGTACTGCTCGCGGGTCAGGACGTCCTCCTCGACGAGGCGCGCGAGGCGTGCGGCGAGGACCTTGCGGGAGATGCCGAGGTCGCGGGCGAGGTCGTCGAACCGGGTGATCCCGATCAGGACGTCGCGCATGATCAGCGCGGTCCAGGCGTCCCCGAACAGGTCGGTCGCGCGGGCGATCGAGCAGGCCGCGTCGGACAGCGGGGTGCGGGTCATGCCCCGCAGGCTACCCGAAGTTCCCTGAGGGAACTCAGTGAGTATCCTGAGGGAACTCACGATCGAGAGGACGTCCGGCATGGGAACCGCACCGCTCATCGAACTCGACTCGACCCGCCCCGGGGCCGTCGACGGGCGCCGCCTGCGCGCCGTCGCCTTCCAGGACGTGCGCATGGCCTACCTCGCGAAGCACGGGCTCGCCCGGGGCCGCGCGCTCGTCCTCGGCGGCGGCACCGGCGAGTTGCCGCGCGGCATGGCGCGCGCCGGCATGGACGTGACGTCGCTCGACCCGTCCCCGGCCGCGACCCGCATCGCCGAGGCCGCCGCCGGGGACCTGACCGTCGTGCACCGCACCGCGCGCGCCGAGGACTTCGACGTGCCCCCCGCGTCCTTCGACCTCGTGTACGCGGCCGACACCTTCGAGATCACCGGCGACCTCGGCCGCGTCGTCGAACTGGCCGCCCGCGCCCTCCGGCCCGGGGGCGCGCTCGCGTACGACACCGTGAACCGGACCGTCCCGGCGAAGCTCGTCTACCTCGGCGCCTTCCAGCGCCTGCCGTGGACCCGCATCATGCCGCCCGGCCGCTACGCGAGCGCCCGGCTGCGGCGCCCGTCCGACGTCGCCGCCGTCCTGTCCCGGCACGGCCTGCATCCCGAGGACGTCTGCGGCTTCAAGCCCGCGAGCGCCGTCGGCCTCGTGCGCACGGTGCTGGCCCGCCGCCGCGGCGCCGTCGGCGACGACGAGGGCGCGGCGATGGCCGGGTTCGTCCTGGACCCGGACGGCCCGCCGGTCGTCACCTACCTCGGCCACGCCCGCAAGCGCGCCTGACGGTCACCGGCGGCGGCCGAGCGCCTTGGCCCGGCCGTGCGCCCAGCCCGCGAGCAGGATCCCGGCGAGGGTCGCGGCGAGGTAGGCGGTCAGGGCCGCCGGGAACCCGCCGGGCAGCCCGCCCAGCAAACCCGCCTCGTCGCGGTCGGCGAGCAGGCGGATCGCCCCCTGGGCACCGAGGACGAGGAGGAGCATCCCGGCGATCTGCAGCACGTCGAACTTCATCGGAACCCCCTGGTGGCACGGGACGCGAGCCGCGCCCACGGTTACAATGCACCTGCATGGTAACCGGCGGGGAGAGCGGTCGCAATGCGCGTGCATTGCGAAAACGGGAGGGCGCGTGCCGAAGGTCGTCGATCACGAGGAGCGCAGGGGGCGGCTCGCGGAGGCGGTGTGGTCGCTGACGGTCCGCGGCGGGCTGGAGAGCGTGACGCTGCGGCGGGTCGCCGCCGAGGCCGGCGTCTCCATGGGGCAGGTCCAGCACTACTACGCGACGCGGGCGGACCTCGTCGCGGACGCGGTCGCCCGCGCGGTCCGGGCGCTCGACGCCCGCATCGAGGCGTCGATCCGGGCGGCGGGCGCCGAGGGCGACCCGGAGACGATCCTGCGCAAGTGCCTCTACGCGATCCTCGCCCGCGACGAGGAGGGCCTGCGGCTGCTGCGGCTGTCCGTCGCGGTGCTCGGGCAGGCGGTGTCCGACCCGGCCATGGCCGCCGTGCTCGCGCCCGGCGACGACGCGCTGCTGTCGTTCACGGCGGGCCTCATCGCCGCCGCCCGCGCCGCCCGCGGCGCCCCGGCCCGCGGCGACGACCGCGTCGCCGCCGACATCTGCTGGACGCTCGCCACCGGCCTCGGCGTCGACGTCGCGCTGGGCCACCGCTCCCCCGACGCCGCCAAGGCGGTGCTCGACCACCACATCGACACCGTCCTCACCCAGCCCGGCTGACCGCGCCCGCCGCGGGCCGGCGCCCGCCGATGCCGAGCCGGCGTGCGGCCCGGGTCATGAGCCGGGACATCCCCGTCCGGGGCCCTGCCCCGGACGGGCCGGGCGCCGCCGCTACGAACTGCGGTGGCGGGCGTGTTCGGCGGCGCCGTTCCCCGTGATGAGCCACAGGGTGGTGAGGTCGTCGATGAGGGTGTCGAGGGGCACGTCGAGGGTGCCGTTGACCCAGGCGAGGATGGTCTCGGCGGTGCCTCCGACGACGAACGGGGGCGCGACGCGGGCGAGGCTGTCGACCGCGAGTTCGACGCCGTGGATGGTGCGGGCGTGATCGAGGAGGATCCGGGTCAGGCCCTGCACGACGGCGGTGCGGTGCCGCAGGACCTCCGGCGGCCCGGCGGTGGCGCCGAACAGGACCCGGGCCTTGCGGGGGTCGTCGGCCAGAGCGTGCACGACGGCGCCGATGCTGGCGTGGGCCTGGTCGCGCAGCGGGCGGTCGGCGGATGCGGCGAAGGCGGTGACGGCGGCGTGGCCGACCTCCTCGGCGATCCGGTCGAGCGCGGCCGAGGCGAGCTCGTCGAGGCTGGTGAAGCTCTCGTAGAAGTAGCGCTTGTTGAGCCCGGCCGCGGTGCACAGGTGGGCGACGGTCGCCGACCGCCATTCACCGGCCGCCATGGAGGTGAGGGCCGCGTCGATGAGCCGCAGACGCCGTTCGGTCTTGCGTTCGTCCCCGGACCGCCCCCCGTAGGCGCGCGGCCGAGCCGTCTCGTATGCCACGTGGTCCATGCTCGCATCCGGCGGGCTCGGCCTTGACAGCTCCGGATCCTTATCTGGTACAAAAAAGTACCAGATAAGGACTTGGAGGTTCGCATGACCGCTGGACGTGTCCCCGCCGCCGTGCCCCGCCCGGGCGGCGCGGCCGTGGCGTCGGGTGATCCGCTGCTGGACGAGTTGCGGGGGCTCGCGGCCGACTCGCCGTCCCGTGCCCGCGTCGCGGGATGGGACTACCTGCGGGAACTGTCGCGCAAGGACGACAGGGCCGCGATCTCCGCGCTGTTCTCCCGCGGCCTTCCCCCAGGAGAGATCGATGGGAAGCTGGAAGGGCTCATCGTGGGCCGGCTGTTCGGAGTGCCGGAGGCCGCGCTCGCGAACCCGCTCATCGCGATCAACCCGACCTGGACGGGCAAGACCTTCGACGCGGCGTCCGGGAAGGGCTTCAACCGGCTGGTCCCGCTGGCCCGGTACGCGATGCGGGTGGTCGCCCCCGCCTACGGCGGGCTGCGCAGGGTCGGCGACGCGATGGAGGGGTTCGATTTCACCTACGCGCCGGGCACCGGACTGATCGAGCCCCGCATCCCCGTCGTGGCGCTGGACTACGGCGTCCCGGAGTACCGCAACCCCGGCGTGCGCACGTTCCCGATCAAACGCACCCGCGACGAGATCGTCGAGCTGCTGCCGGGCCTGTATCTGGGCCGTGCGCTGCTGACGATGCGCGGCGGCGAGATCCGCACCATCGCCCACTTCGCACTGCGCGAGCCGGTCGCCGGGCTGCGGGCATGATCGCCCTGAACGGCGCGGTCGTGTGCGTGACCGGCGGCGCCCGGGGGATCGGCCGCGCCACCGCCGCCCTGCTGGCCGCGGAGGGCGCCCGGGTGTGGATCGGTGACGTGGACGCCGACGCGACCGCCGCGACCGCCTCCGACCTCGGCGTCACCGGCCGCCACCTGGACGTCACCGACCCGTCGTCCTTCCGTGCCTTCCTGGACGCCGCCCGCACCGACGGGCCGATCGACATGCTGGTCAACAATGCCGGGATCATGCGGCTGGGGCCCTTCACCGACCAGGCGCTGGCCGGCCACCACCGCGAGATCGCCGTCAATCTGACCGGGGTCGTCAACGGTGTGCATCTCGCCCTGCCCGCGATGACCGCGCGCGGGCGCGGCCACATCGTGAACGTGGCGTCCATGGCGGGCAAGGTGACCACTCCGGGGATCGCGGTCTACTGCGCCACCAAGGTCGCGGTGGTGGCGCTGTCACGGGCGGTGCGCGCAGAACTGCGCGGTACCGGGGTCACCCTCACCACGATCCTGCCCGCGGCGACCCGGACCGAACTGACCGCGGGCGTGTCCCTGGATCTGCAGCCGATCCTGGCCCCCGAGGACGTCGCCGAAGCGATCGTCGCCAGCGCCCGGCACCGCCGCCGCGAGGTCACCGTGCCGCGCTGGCTAGCCCCCGTCGGCGTGCTCGAGCAGGCCCTCCCCGAACCCGCTCTGGAGACCCTCAAACGGGTCGTCACCCGCCACCGTCCACCCGGTGACCACGACGCGGACCTGCGCAAGCCCTACCTCGACCGCGCCGGGCCCTGACCGGCCGACCGCCCGGCCGGGACGGACGGCCGGCTGCCCGACCGCCGATGGAGCACGGCCCGACCGGACCCCGGGCCATCGACGATGAACACGAACAAGGAGCGGCGATGCCGATGCCGATGACCGACCCCGCACCCGGCGACCTCAGTGATCTGCGGTTCTGGGCCAGGCCGCTCGCCGAACGGGACGCGGCGTTCCGCGACCTGCGGAGCCGTCCCGGCCTCACGCGGTACGCGCTGCCCAAGGTGCCGTTCCTGCGGCGGAGCCCCGGCTACTGGGCGGTGGTGAGGCACGCCGACATCGTGGAGATCAGCCGGCGCCCCGAGGTGTTCAGCAGCGAGCCCAGCGCCACCAGCCCGACCGACATGCCCGCCTGGATGGGCAGGTACTTCACCTCGATGATCGACATGGACGACCCGCGGCACGCCAAGATCCGCCGGGTCGTCGCCCGCGCCTTCAGCCCCAGAATGCTCGCGAAGACCGAGGACGACATCGCCCGCCGCGCCACCCGCATCGTCGACGAACTCATCGCGCGGGGACCGTGCGACTTCGTCGCCAACGCCGCCGTCCGGCTTCCGGTCGAGGTCATCTGCGACATGCTCGGCATCCCGGCCCGCCACCACCGGCGGGTGGTCGCGCTCACCAACATCATCGTCGGCTACACCGATCCCGAGTACGTCGGCACCGCCGTGGCCTATGACCGGGACACCCTCACCATGAGCCGGGCGGGGACCGTCCGGATGCTCGGCACCGTCGCCCGGGCGGGCTGGGAACTGCACCGCCTCGCCGCCCGGATCGGCCGCCGGCGCCGCGACCACCCCACCGGCGACCTGACCTCGGCCCTGGTCAACGCCGACATCGACGGGGAGCGACTGTCACCGCGCGAGTTCGCCGCGTTCTTCCTGCTCCTGGTCGTCGCGGGGAACGAGACCACCCGCACCGCCCTGGCCCACGGCCTGAAGCTTCTCACCGACCACCCCGACCAGCGCGCCCTGCTCCTGGCCGACTTCGACCGGCGCATCGGCGGCGCGGTCGAAGAGATCGTCCGGATCAGCACGCCGGTCATCTTCATGCGCCGCAACGTCACCCGCGACCACGAGCTCGGCGGGCACCGGTTCCGCAAGGGCGACAAGGTCATGCTGTTCTACGGGTCCGGCAACCGCGACGAGACGGTCTTCCCCGACCCCGACCGCTTCGACATCACCCGCTCTCCCAACCCCCACCTCGGGTTCGGCGGTCCCGGCCCGCACTTCTGCCTCGGCGCCAACCTCGCCCGCCGCGAGATCACCGTCATGTTCCGCGAACTGTTCACCCGCATCCCCGACATCACCGTCGGTGAACCCGACCGGCTCCTGTCCGGATTCATCAACGGCTACAAACGCCTGCCCTGCACCTTCACCCCGCCCAGGGCGGCTCGGACCCCCGCCCCGCTGGAGAGCGGCCGGTGATCGATCGGTCCACCCCCGGGCACGGTTCGCTCTGACGGCCTGCGCCGGACCGGCGGGGGCGGCGGGCTCGGGCGAGGAGGGCGGCGGCGGGGCCGGTGGGTGTGGTGCCGGTGCGCCAGACCGCGCGGAGCGAACGTTCGAGCGTCATGCCCTCGATGGGGATCTCGGCGAGGGTTCCGGCGGCGAGGTCGGGGCCGACGACGAGCTCGCTGATCAGGGCGGGTCCGGCGCCGGCGGCGACGGCGTTGCGGACGGCCGTGCCGGAGCCGAGTTCGAGCAGCGGCGGGGCGAGTTCGAGGTCGCGGGCGGCCATCGCCCGGACGGCGGCCTCCCGGGTGCCGGAGCCCGCCTCCCGGCTGATCAGCGGGGTCGCGGCGACCTCGGCGGGCGGCACCGGACGGGCGCGGCGGGCCCAGCGGTGCCCGGGCGGCGCGACGAGGACGAGCCGGTCGCCCGCGACGGCCCGGCTGCGCAGGCCGGACGGGCGTCCGGGCGACTCGATGAAGCCGATGTCGACGTCGCCGTGCCGGGCGAGTTCGCAGACGCGGGTCGAGTTCGTCACCTGCATGCCGACGTGGAGGTCGGGGTCGTCGCGGCGGAGGTCGCCGATCCAGGCGGGCAGGAGGTGCTCGGCGACGGTGAGGCTGGCCGCGACGGTGAGCCGTCCGGTGCGCTCGCGGCGGAGGGCCTCGGCGCCGTCGGTGAGCGCGGCGAGGTCGTCCAGGACGCGCCGCGCCCACCCGGTGACCAGCCGGCCGGCGGGGGTGAGGGCGGAGCCGCGGCGGGTGCGGTCGACGAGGCGGAGGCCGAGCCGCCGTTCGAGGCGCGACAGCCGCTTGCTGGCGGACGGCTGGCTGACGCGCAGTTCGGCGGCCGCGGCGGTGAGGCTGCCGTGCTCGGCGACCAGGACGAGCAGCCGCAGCGATTCGACGTCCGGCGGCGCGGTCATGCCCCCAGGCTATGACGTGAGGTCGAACCGCCCGGTACCGGGATCGTCCGGACGGGCGGAGGCTCGGCTGCATGGACACCGAACGCGAACGGGCCGAAGACCGCCGGACGACGGGCGCCCGCGGCGCGCGGGCCCGGTGGGCCGCCGCCGGGCCGGGGGTGTCGGTGGCGGCGACCGGGGCGGGCGCGGCGATGGTGCTCGGCGGGTTCGTGCCCGCGGTGAGCGCGCTGACGATCGCGGTGCTGCTGGGCGTCGCCGTGGGCGGGGCGCTGCCGGCGGCGACGGCGGACGGCCTGGAGTGGGCGACGCGGAGGTTCCTCAGGGCCGGGGTGGTGCTCCTCGGGCTGCAGCTCAGCCTCGCGGAGGTGCTGCGGCTCGGCCCCGGGATGCTCGCCGTCGTGGTCGTGACGGTCGCGGCGGGGTTCGCCGGGACGATCGCGCTCGGGCGGCTCGTCGGGGTGTCGCGGGGGCTCGGCCTGATGGTCGCGACGGGGTTCTCGATCTGCGGGGCGTCGGCGATCGCGGCGATGGACGGCGTCACCCGGACCGAGCGGGAGGACGTCGCGGGCGGTGTCGCGCTCGTGACGGTCTACGGGAGCGCGGCGATCGCGCTCGTCCCGTTCCTCGGCACCCGGGTGTTCGGGCTGGACGGCGCGGCGCTCGGGATGTGGGCGGGGCTGAGCGTGCACGAGGTCGCGCAGGTGGTGGCGGCCGCGTCGCCGGCGGGCGCGGCGGCGGTGGGGACGGCCGTGATCGTGAAGCTCACCCGCGTGGTGCTGCTCGCGCCGATGGTCGCGGGAATGGGCGTCCTGGAACGGCGGTCGGGCGGCGCGGGGGCGCGGCCCCCGATCGTGCCGCCGTTCGTCGTCGGGTTCCTGGCGGCGATGGCGCTGCGCAGCGCGGACGTCCTGCCGGACGCCGCCCTGGCGGGCGCGAAGGACGTCTCGACGGTGCTGCTGGCCGCCGCGATGTTCGGGCTCGGGACGTCCGTGCGCATCGGGACGCTGCTGCGGGCGGGACGGCGCGGCCTCGTGCTCGGCGCGCTCTCGACGGCCCTGGTGGGCGGCGTGTCGCTCGGGGCGCTGACCGTCCTCGGCGCGTGACGGGCTACTCGTCGAAGCCGAGCCCGCGCAGGGCGGCCTGGCAGCCGTGCGCGACGTGCATGCGGGTCATCGCGACGGCCCCGACGGTGTCGCCCGCCTCGAAGAACCGGACGAGCTCGGCGTGCTCCTGGTACGCCTGCTGCAGGCGGTCGCCGCGGGCGGACGCGTTGATGTAGCGCTCGCAGGCGTGCCAGAGCATCTGCGAGGTGCGGCGGAGCATGCCGGGGCCGAGCGCGGCGAACACCTCGAAGTGGAACGCGCGGTGCGCGAGGAGGTGGTCGAGGGGGTCGGGGTCGGCGGCGAGCTCCTTGAGGCGCAGCAGGTGGGGGCGCATCCGCGCGGCGGTCTCGGCGGAGGCCGTGGCGGCGACGCGTTCGGCCGCCATGACCTCCACCTCCTCGAGCATGCGGTAGCCGTCCTCGACGTCGTGCCGGCGGATGTCCGACACGACGGCGCCGCGCCGCGGGTAGACCTCGGCGAGGCCCTCGGCGAGGAGTTCGCGGAACGCCTCCCGGACGGGGACGCGGCTGACGTCGAGTTCGGCGGCGAGCGGGTCGACGCGCAGCTTGGCGCCCGGGGGCAGCCAGCCCAGCACGATGCGCTTGCGGATCTCGTCGGCGGCGAAGTCGGTCAGCGTCTCGTGCGGGCCGGTCGCGCGGCCCGACCCGGTCGACCCCACGGGACCTCCTCAGCGGTTCGGCTCACCTCCCCCATGATCCCACGGGCGCCTCACGTGAACGGCCAGCCCAGCGGCGGGCCGATGTAGCTCTCGGCGAAGTTGCGGGCGTACGCGGTGGAGTGCTGGAGCTGCCACAGCCGGGACCGCTGGAGCTTCTGCCGGAACGCCGCGTCGGGGGACCCGGGCTCGTAGGTGTGCATCATGTGGATGAGCGCGTGGCTGAACTCCTGCGCCTTCCAGATGTCGGGGAGGCGCCGCGCGGAGTAGACGTCGAGGTCCGCCTCGTCCCCGGTCTCGGCGAAGCGGGCGAGGACGGCGTCGAGTTCGGCGGCGTCGGCCATCGCGAGGTTCATGCCCTTGCCGCCGGACGGCGTGATGATGTGCGCGGCGTCGCCGAGCAGGAACACGCGCCCGTGCCGCATCGGCTCGCACACCTTGCTCTGCATCTCCAGCATGTTCTTGCTGAAGACGGGCCCCTCGTTGAGGGTCCAGCCGGGCTGCGCGAGGCGGATCCGCAGCTCGTGCCAGATGCGGTCGTCGGGCCAGTCGTCGACGGTGTCGTCGAACGGGACCTGGAGGTGGAAGCGGGTGACGGTGTCGGAGCGCAGCAGGTGCCCGGCGAACCCGGCGGGGTGGACGGCGTAGATCGTCGAGTCGGCGGACGGCGGCGCCTCGGCGAGGAGCGTCAGCCAGCGGAACTCGTGCTGCATCCGGTATTCCTCGAACAGCTCCCACGGCGCGCACGCCCGGGTCGCGCCGTGCTGGCCGTCGGCCCCTGCGACGAACTCGGCGCGCACGACCGTGCCGTCCGCGCACTCCACGCGCGGGGAGTCCTCCCACTGGAGGACCTTCGTGGCGGTCGTCTCGTACAGGACGGTCCCGCCGCCGGCCTCGAAGCCGTCCAGCAGGTCGGAGACGACCTCCTGCTGCGGGAAGACGTAGTGGGGCTTGTTGTCGTACATGGCGGAGTAGTCGGCGAAGAAGCTCTCGCCCTCGACGCGGAACTCGCAGCCGTGGTGGACGGCGCCTTCCTTGTGCAGGCGCTCGGAGAGCCCCATCTTGTCCATCAGCTCGACGGTCCGGTGTTCGAGCAGGCCGGCGCGCGCGCGTCCGCGGATGGCCTCGGGGCTGAACTTGTCGAGGACGACGCAGGGGACCCCGCGGCGTTGCAGCAGGTTCGCCAGCGTGAGTCCGGCGGGACCGGCGCCCACGATGGCGACCGTGGTGTGCAGTTCACGAGCCACGAACGGCTTCCTTCCTGGTTCTGTTGGGGGTCTCAGGCGCGGCGGGACGCCGGCCGCATCTCGGGCACGACGACGTCGCCGTCCAGGATGATCGGTTCGTCGTCCAGGAAGAGGCTGCAGTCCCGCATGGGGATGTCGAAGTGGCAGGCGGTGTCGTTGGGTCCGCCCAGCTCGTTGTTGGGCCCGATGGAGAACATGACGTTGCCGTACACCGCGCGGGGTTCCATGCCCATGCCGCCCGGGAACGCCGGGGGCAGCAGCCCGTGCCACTGCGCGTTCTCGTTGAGGCCCCATCCGACGTGCGACATGCCGTAGCCGCGCGGGTCGTCGAACGACTCGATGTAGGACCGGAGCATCCGCGCGTCCAGGTCGCCGCGGATGTCGGTGATGAACCCCTTCTCGACGGTGATCTCGACGGGGCTCTGCACGTAGCCGTTGAACGGGAGCAGGACGTCCCCGGGCGCGAGGACGATGCGCCCGTCCACGCCGTCGTCGTCGCCGCCGGTGAACACGAAGCCGGACGGCCAGTGGTCCCAGCGGCCGGGCTCGTCGGTGTACCCGTACTCGGTGATCGCGTCGTAGCGGCCGAGCCGGTACGTGACGTCGGTGCCGAGCGCGTTCGTGAACCGCAGGGAGCGCGCCTTGCGCATCAGTTCCTGCCCGACCTCGACCCGTTCGCGCAGTTCCTCCGTCGGGAACAGGCGGGCGAGCAGTTCCGGCGGCTCGACGGCCGACAGCACGCGCGTCCCGGCGGCCTGGATCGCCATCTGCTCCTTCGAGAACAGCAGGAAGATCAGGTCGATGAGCATGTCGGAGTTCTTCAGCGCCTCGACGGCCTCCGGGTTGCCCGCGAGCCCGCTGGCGCCGACCGCCCACGCGCCCCCGGCGGCGGCGGGCGCGGGCAGCCGCATGTGGTACGCCTTCGCGCCGAGCGACTGCGCCGCGTTCAGGAACGCGTCCGCGTAGTTCATCCGCTCGTCGCCCTGCGACAGGACGGTCACCGACTCGCCCTCGTGGACGCCGCTCAGCTGAAGCTGCCTGCGGCACAGGTCGGTGAACGCCACCTGGTCGATCATCGTGAGCCTCCCGTCGTGCGGTTCATGGCGTGCGGTTCTCGTGCAGGAAGGAGCGGACGGCGGCGACGAACCCGGCGAACTCGTCCCACGGGATCATGTGGCCCGCGCCCGGCACGTCCACGACGGGGACGTCCGGGTTCGCGCGGCGCAGCCCGGCGGCGCCCGCGTCGGTCACGACGGGGCTCGCGCCGCCGCGGATCAGCACGGCGGGGCGCCGGATCCGCTCCCAGTACGGGAAGAAGTCCTCGGTCTCGAAGCCCTCGTGCGTCTCGCGGACCGCCGTCGCGTCGCAGGTCGGCAGCTCCTGCGCGCGGATCAGCAGCTCCCGTTCCGGCCATTTCGGGTAGAAGCGCCGCATCTCCTCGGGGGTGGTGCCGCGCCGCGCCTCGTCGAGCTGCGTCCGGAACGACTCCCAGCTCGTCGGGTACGGGCCGCGCCCCGGGCCGGACAGCGGCGGGTCCGCCAGGACGAGCGGGGCGCGCGCGCCGGACGGCTCGCCGTGCAGCACCCGCCACGCGGCGGCGATCCGGGCGCCCATCGAGTGCCCGAGGACGATCGGGTCGGCGAGCCCCAGCGCGCCG
Organism: Spirillospora sp. NPDC052242; assembly: GCF_040679555.1. NCBI lineage: Bacteria > Bacillati > Actinomycetota > Actinomycetes > Streptosporangiales > Thermomonosporaceae > Spirillospora > Spirillospora sp. NPDC052242. The sequence goes on along the minus strand of NZ_JBFAUZ010000003.1, from coordinate 48,881 downwards.
ATCACGCCCGCGAGGTCGTCGGCGTAGTGGCGGAGCGTGTAGTTCCCGGCGGGCGGCGTGTCCGACCGGCCGCGGCCCCGGACGTCCAGCACGTACACGCGGTGGTCGCGGGCCAGTTCGAGCGCGACGAACTCGGCCGTCAGGGCCGGGCTGGTGATGCCCGGGACGATGACGAGCGGGGCGCCGTCGCCGTACCGGAGCAGGTGGTGCCGCAGCCCGCCCGCGGTCACGAACTCGCTCGTCCCCTTCGGCTCGATCACGGCGCCGCCTCCAGCGGGCCGTCGAGGAGCGCGCCGCCGCCGGGCACCCGCGGGTCGAGGCCGAGCGCGTCCAGCAGCTCCCGGGTGGTGGCGGTCGCGGCCGAGAACACCGGCAGCCCGAGGGAGTCCTGCGCCTCGGTGACGGCGGCGAGCGACGGCATCTGCACGCACGCCGACAGGACGACGCCCTGCGCGTCCCCGAGGTCCAGGTCGCGCGCGTGCCGCAGCGGCGCGCGCGGGTCGAGCCGCCCGACCGCGCGGTTGTCGGTGACCGACAGGCTCCGCACGGCCGTCACCGCGATGTCGTACGCGTCGAAGTACCGGACGACCATGTCGGTCAGCTCCGGCGCGTACGGCGCGACGATCGCGATCTTCGACAGCCCGAGCCGCCGGACGCCGCGGACGAGCGCGCCCGCGCTGCTGGTCACCGGCGCGTCGCAGCCGGCCTCCGCCGCCGCGTCCCGCAGCCGCCGCTCCGCGTCCTCGTGGGCCTTCGGCCCCTGCGCCATGACCGCGATCAGGCACGCGTAGGCGATCGCGTCCACGCCCGCGTCGGCGACCTCGGCCGCGCACCGGTCCGCCTGGCCCGCCATCGCGCGCAGCGACGCGGCGTCGACCGTGTGCAGCACGGCGCGGGACGAGTGGAAGGTGAACCGCTCGTCCCCCGGCCGCCGGGCGAGCAGCTCGGGGACCTCCGTCTCCATCGTCGTGTTGGAACTCGGCACGATCAGGCCGATCCGGCGGTAGTTCACAGCCCCTCCACATAGTCGAGCGCCCGGTCCAGCGAGACGACGTCGGCGTACTTGGCCTGGACGTCGACCAGCGCCGTGTCGTGCGAGGACCGGACGCGGTCGGCGACGGCGTCCGCGACCACCAGCGCCGGGAACCCGTACTGCACCGCGTCGACGGCCGTCGCCCGCACGCACCCGCTGGTCGTGGCGCCGCACAGCACGACGGTGTCGGCGCCGTAGGCGCGCAGCAGCCCCGCGAGGTCGGTGCCGAAGAACGCGCTCGCGGCCGTCTTGGTCACCACGGGGTCCTCGGCCCGGCGCGGCAGCCGCGGATCGATCTCGACCAGCGCGCTCCCGCGCCGCAGCACGCCCAGCCCGGGCGCCTTGTCCAGCCACGCGCTCGGCGCGTGCTCGGCGAAGGCGATGGTCGTGAAGACGACGGGCGCCCCGGCCGCGTGGAACGCCCGCACGAGCCGCCCGGCCGCCGCGATCTCGTCCGGCATGTCGGCGCCGATCGGGACGGCCGGGTCGGTGAAGCCCCGCTGCAGGTCCACGACCACGAGCGCCGGGCGGCGCCCGCGCCGGACCGTCCCGCCGAACCCGGCGCGGACGTACCGGTCGTGTGCGTCCCGGTCGTGTGCGTCGTCGGTCATCAACGCTCCTCTCCGAAGCCCTCGCCTCGGTCGAGCGTCACCATAGATTTAATTAAATCCAGCCGTCAAGGGCCGGGACGACCACCCACGACAGAGCCCCAACATGGGGACATACTTGCAGTTCAAACGACCTTTTAGAGGGCGAATTCACTTCCCCTCACCCAGCCAGCCCGACGAACTCTTGACAGGATTGCATTAAACATACGACCATCCTCGGAACCATCGGCCGGATGGCCGTGCCGCCCCGCACGCGTCCACCGGCAAGCGTCTAGAGCGAGGTCGACATGGTGAACGCTCAAGACCGTCCACCCGCCCCCACCCCGTCCGTCCCCCACTACCGGACCCTGTGGCTGGTCCTGTTCGCCGGCTGGCTGTTCGCCTACGCCGACCGCGCGATCACCGGCCCCGTGGTCACCTGGATGATCGACAACGACGTCGACTTCCTGCAGGCGGCGGAGAACCCGCACGCCCTCGGCGGCCTGATCGGCAGCCTCTTCTTCGCGGGCTACATGCTCACCCAGCTCCCGAGCGGCCACCTCGGCGACCGCTACGGCCACGCCGCCGTCCTCACCGTCTCGTTCGTGTGGGCCGGCGTCGCCACCGTCGTCAGCGGCATCTTCGCGGGCCTGTTCACGTTCGTCGCGCTGCGCGTGATCACCGGGCTCGGCGAGGGCGCGTTCTACTCCAACGACCGCTCCCTCGTCGTCACCCACACCCCCGAGCACAAGCGCAGCCTCGGCCTCGGCGTCGCCATCACCGGCCTCGCCTTCGGCCTGACCGTCGCGAACATCGCCGCACCGCCGCTGCTCGACCTCGGCGAGGACGTCCTCGGCCGCAACGACGCGTGGAAGTTGCCGTTCCTGGTGTTCGGCGGCCTGACGCTGATCCTCTCGGCGTTCATGTGGCGCTTCATGCGGCGGCTCGTGCAGCGCCCGCTGCGGCTGCGCGCCCCGTTCGCCCGGCTCGCCGCCATGGCCGCCGTGTTCTGCGCGCTGATCATGGCGCTGTTCTGGGCGAGCGACCGGCTCGGCGTCCCCGAGTGGCTCGCCGCGGTGCTGCAGATCCTGCTGGCCCTCGCGATCGTCGCGGTCATGCAGCGCCGCCGCGGCGTCCAGATGGCGTCCGCGCTCCGCGACCGCGACACCATGCTGATCTACATCGCGGCGATCTCCATCCTGTGGAGCATCTGGCTGTTCGGCTACTGGTCGGTCGCGATCGTGTCGTCCGCCGCCGACAGCTCCCTCGTCGAGGCCGGCCTCACCGCCGCGTTCAACGCGGGCGCGGGCATCATCGGCTTCCCCGTCGGCGGCTGGCTGTCGGACGTCGCGCAGCGCCGCGGCCTCGGCCGCCGCAACCTGCTCATCGGCGCGACGATCGGGCAGGGCGTCCTCGTCCTGCTGTTCGGCGTCTACCTGCAGATCGCGGGCGAGCCGTCGCTGTGGGTCATGGGCGCGCTGATGTTCGGCACGGGCCTGTTCCTCAACGCCGTCCAGCCGATGTCGCAGGCGCTGACCGCCGACCTGGTGCGGCCGGAGAACCACGGCTCGGCGTTCGGCATGTGGAACCTCATCGCCGAGATCGGCGCCGTCGCGAGCCCCGTCGTCAGCGGCGCCCTCCGCGACGCCACCGGGAGCTGGACGACCGCGATCTACCTCGACGCGGCGCTCGTCCTCGGCAGCGCGTTCCTCTACCTGGGGGTCCGCCGCACCGGGCCCTTGCAGGCGGACGCGTCCGTCCCGGCCATGGCCGGAGGCAAGCCCGCGTGACGCGTTCCGGGCGGGGCCGGGCGCCCCGCCCGGGACGTCACCGCACGCGTCCCTCGAAGTATTCGGGGGCGCCGAGCCCCTCGTCGGGCTCGAACCGTCCGGCCCATTCCCGCACCTGCCCAGGGGTGGGGTCGCCCGCGAGCTCCGCCGTGGCCGGGCCCGGCACCGCGCCGACCTCGCGCCACTGCTCCGGCGACAGCGTCAGCGAGAGCAGCCCGTCCAGGTCGCCGAGCACGCCGAGGTCCCGGACGACCGCCCCGGACAGGTCGAGCCCCTCCAGGCGCGGGAACGTCCGCAGCACGCCGAGGTCGACGGGCTCGCTCGTCCGGAGCCGGACCGCGCGCAGCGTCGGGTGCCCGGCGAGGACGTCCAGGTCCACCGCGTCGAGTTCGGCCCGCAGCGCCTCCAGCGGCACGTCGCGCAGCGGACCGAGGTCGGCGGGCCCGTCGCCGAACAGCGTCACCGTCCGCAGGTGCGGCGCGTCGCGGACGGCGCTCAGATCGAGGTCGCGGACCTTGTCGACGGCGAGGTGCTCGAGCCGCTTCGGCTTCGCCGGGATCGGCGCGTTCCCGCGCCAGAACGACCGGTCCGGGTCCAGGTAGCTCGGGAGCTTCGCGTTCACGTCGAGGTGGCCGTCGTCGTTCCAGTAGTCGCCCCGGTCGAGCGCCCGCACCAGGGCGCGCAGCATGTGCGTCACGGACGGGGCGACCAGCATCGGCGCGCCCCCGTAGTTCCGCCCCATGCGGATGACCTGCCCCGGACGCCCGTCCGGCCCCGGGTCCATGTCGACGGCGAGGAAGTCACCGCCGGTGCTCGTCGCGAACGGCACCCACTTCGGGCTGCTCACCCACCGCCGGATCGCCCCGGGCGGAGTCCCGCCGGGCATCGACCACAGCGGGTCCACCGCCCACGTCCACCGCTCGTCGTGCCGGACGGTCGTCGTGGACTCCAGGTCGAACCACGGATGGTTGTGGAACATCCCGGTCTCCTCGTCCCCGTCCGCCTCGCCGTACAGGGCCAGCAGGTCGGGCGGGAGCCCGCCGTCGAACCCGTCCAGCAGCGCGGCCCGCTCGCCGGCGGGCAGCGGCTCGGGGAGGAACTCCTCCTCGCCGAGGATCTCCTCCCGCTTGCGCACGTACTCCCGGAACAGCCGGACGGCCTCGTCCGGGTCCCCGGCGAACGTCGGGTTGGCGCAGGGCGGTTCGAGGGCGCCGGGCTGCGCCGGCAGGACGTCCGGCCGCAGCACGTACCGGACCCGGTCCCGCTCGTACAGGGAGCGCGAGACCGACCGCCCGAACAGCGCCTCGAACCGTCCCGACGGCTCGACGAGCAGGTCGGCCATCACCTCGCCCTCCGCGCCGCTCAGCTCGTACAGCTTCCGCACGCGGAGGGAGCCCCGCAGCTCGGCGTCGCCGTCGTCCGTCTCGTACCACCTGCCGGTGCTCCCCGCCCCGGTCGGCGTGGCGTACTCGCGCACCCACGCCCGCCGCCAGCCGTCCGGCGCGTCCCGCACGATCTTCTCGGCCGCGTCCAGCAGCACACCGAACACGGCCTCCCTCTGGTGATCGTCCATGGCGGGCAGTTCTACCGCTTCCCCCCGACACCACCCCGTCCCCGCTAGGCGGGCTCGGGGGCGCGGCCGGGGGTCAGCGGCAGCGCGGCGGCCGCGCCGACGGCGGCGGCGACCGCGGCGAGGGTGAACGCCTCGGTGAAGCCGTCGAGCGTGGTCCCGGCGAGGCTCGCCGCGGCGACGCTCGAGACGACGGCGGCGCCGAACGACGCGCCGAACTCGTGGAACGAGCTCACGATGCCCGAGGCGATCCCGGCCTCGTGGGGCGCGACGCGTCCGAGCGCGGTCGCCGAGGCCACGACGAACAGGGCGCCGGTGCCCGCCGCCGCGAACGCCACCCCGGCGACGACGACGGCCGGGTTCAGCGAGACCGCCGGGGCCGCCAGGCCCGCCGCCGCGGCCAGCAGGCCCGCGACGGCCGGCGCCCGGCCGCCCCACCGGCCGATGACCCGCCCGGTCGCGTTCGCGCCGAGCATCGTCGCGAGCGCGACCGGCAGGAACAGCAGGCCCGTCCGGAGGGCGCCGTAGTCGCGGGCGTGCTGGAAGTAGAACGTGCCGAGGAAGAACACCGCGATCATCAGGGCCGTCGCCATGAAGATGAGGAACGCGCCCGTCGCGACCGGGCGCCGCACCAGCAGCCGGACGTCCATCAGCGGCGAGGCGGCCCGCCGCTGCCAGAGCGCGAAGAGCGCGTAGCCGACGGCGGCGGCGAGGACGAGCCATCCGGTGCGGGCGGTGAGCCAGCCGTCCTCGCCGGCCGCGATGAGCGCGTAGATCAGCGCGGCCGACGAGGCGGTCACCAGGACGGCGCCGGGCACGTCGACGCGGCCCCGTGCGGCGGCGGGCGGCGGCGCGGGCAGCAGGACGGCGAGGGCGGCGGCGATCACCAGGCCGATCGGCACGTTGACGTGGAAGACCCACGGCCAGCCGGGGCCCGCGGTGAGCAGGCCGCCGAGCAGCACGCCGAGGGCCGCCCCGCCGCCGCCGAGCGCGGACCACACGCCGAGGGCCTTGTTGCGCTCGTCCCCGTCGAACAGCGCCACGACCAGGGAGAGCGCGGCGGGCGACAGCAGCGCCGCGCCCACGCCCTGCGCGACGCGCCCGGCCAGCAGCACGGCGGCGGATCCGGCGAGGCCGGTGACGAGGGACGCGGCGGTGAACAGCAGGAGCCCGGCGAGCATGACGCGCTTGGCGCCGGCCAGGTCCGCGATGCGCCCGCCGAGCAGCATCAGCCCGCCGAACGTGAGGGTGTAGGCGCTGACCGTCCAGGTCAGGGCCTCGCGGCCGACGCCGAGGTCGGTCTCGATGTGGGGCAGCGCGATGGCCACGACCGTGACGTCGAGGATCAGCATGAGCTGCGCCACCCCGAGGAAGCCGAGCACGCGCCACCGTGCCGGATGCGGCGAGATCGCGGGCGACTGGGTCATCGGATCCTCCCGGTGCAGTAACTCGTACATCTGAATACGAGTTCTGCGGCCACCATAACTCAAACATGGCCGTACGAGTTAGGGTGTTTCCATGACCGCACCCTCCGCCCGCCCGCGGCGCCGGGCCGACGCCGAGCGCAGCATCGCCCGCATCGTGTCCGCCGCCCGCACCCTGCTGGGCTCCGACCCGAACGCGAGCACGGACGACATCGCCCGCGCGGCGGGCGTCGGGCGGATGACGCTGTACGGGCACTTCCGCACCCGCGCCGACCTGGTCGAGGCCGCGCTCGCCGACGCGCTCCGCGACGGCGAGGCGGTCCTGGCGGCCGTGGACCTGTCGGGGGACGCCCGCGCGGCGATCGGCAGGCTGCTCGCGTCGAGCTGGGAACTGGTGGCCGAGTCGGGCTCGCTGCTGGCCGCCGCGGAGGGGGTGCTCCCGGCGGGCCGGGTGCGCGAGCTGCACGATCCGCCCGCCCGGCGCGTGGCCGAGCTCGTCCGCCGGGGCCGCGACGAGGGCGTGATCCGCACCGACCTGCCCGAGGCGTGGCTGGTGGGCGCCGTCCACTACCTCGTGCACGGCGCCGCCGACGAGGTGCGCGCGGGACGCCTCGCCGCCGAGGACGCCGCGGACGCGGTGACGAAGTCGGCCCTGTCCGTCCTCACGGGCTAGCCTCGACGCCGTCGGCCGTGGAAGGGCTCAGTGGCGAGTGCGTACCTGGAGATGGACGAGGAGCGGCGCTGACCGCGGCCCCACCGGCCGATGTTCACCGCCGCGCCGCCCGCGCTTTCCCGCCGCGGCCTAGGGTCTGGTCCCCGAGACGACCGAAACGAGGCCGCGCATGACTTCCGGCATCCTGGCGGCACCGCCGTTCCAGCCCCCGTGGACCGTGTGGGAGGTGGCCGGGCTCGCCGCCATCGCCTGGGCGATCGTGACGCTGGTGGCCGCGGCGGGCGACCACGGGTGCGCGGCGTCGGTGGCCATGGGGGCCCTCATGGCGCTGATGGTGACGGTGGCGCTCGTCGTCACCGTCGGCTAGTCGGACGTCCAGAGGGTGCCGAGGTCGTGGCGTCCGGTCGGGATCGCCGAGGTGCCGGACGGGCGCGGCGCGGGGCGGCCGAGGGCGATGCCGGTCCGCACCCGCCACGGCTCGGCGAACCCGGCGATCACGGTGGCGCGCGCGCTGTCGGCCTCCGGGAAGAACGTCACCGGGCACGACCCGAGCCCCAGCAGGTGGGCCGCGAGGACGATCGTCTGGGCGACGCGGCCGCCGTCGAACTCGGCGTCCGCGCCGCTCCGGTCGAGGGCGAGCAGGACGACGACCGGGGCGGCGCGCAGGTGCAGCGCGTACGCGCCGCACTCGCTCAGCTCGCGGCGGGTCTCCGCGGAACGGACCGTGTGGAACCGCCACGGCTGCCGGTTTCGCGCCGACCCCGTCCACCGCGCGGTGTCGAGGATCTCCCGCAGGGTGGCGTCGTCGACGTCCTCGCCGGTGAACCAGCGGGTCGCCCGCACCGACCGGAGGGCGGCGAGCGGGCCGGGCGCGGGCCGGTCGGTGCGGGTGTCCCCGGCGAAGAAGTCGGTCACGCCGCCACCCTACGGGCGCGGTCACGCCTGCCGCTGCGGCTCGGCGTCCGTCCGGGCCGGGACGGACGGCTCGGGCGGCGGTCCGGCGGGCCGCTCGATCGACAGGCGCGGCAGCAGCGCGTCCAGCCGGCGCGGCAGCCACCAGTTGGCGCGGCCGAGCAGGTGCATCACGGCGGGGACGAGCACGGTGCGCAGGACGAACGCGTCCAGCGCGACGGCCACGGCGAGGCCGGTGCCGAACATCGCGATCACCCGCTGGCCGCCCAGGACGAACGCCGCGAACACCGCGATCATGATGGTGGCGGCGGCCGTGATGACGCGCCCGGTGGCGGCCTGCCCGACGATCACGGCCCGTCCGTTGTCGCGGTGGCGCGTCCACTCCTCGTGCATGCGGCTGACCAGGAACACCTGGTAGTCCATGGAGAGCCCGAACAGGACGGGCAGCATCAGCACGGGCAGGAACGTCTCCACCGGCCCCGTGCCGAGCCCGAACGGTTCGGACACCCACCCCCACTGGAAGAACGCGACGACCACGCCGATCGAGGCGCCCGCCGCGAACAGGTTCATCACCGCGGCCGTCGCCGGGACGACCAGGCTGCGGAACGCCAAGAGCAGCAGGAGGAACCCGAGGCCGACGATGACGCCGACGAAGAGCGGCATCCGGCCCGCGAGGACGTCGGCGAAGTCGTCGTTGACGGCCGTCTCGCCGCCCACGTGGACCCGCAGGCCGGTGCCGCGCTCGGCGTCCGGGATCGTGTCGTCCCGCAGCCGCTCGATCAGCTCGGACGTCCGGGGCGACTGCGGCGCGCTCGTCGGGACCACCTCGACGACGCCGACGGACGCGCCGTCCCGCATCGGCACGGCGGTCGCGCTCGCGACGCCCGCGGCGCCGCGCACGTCCCGGGCGAGCGCGTCGAGCGCCGCGCGGCCGCGCTCGTCCGGCACCTCGGCGACCAGGTAGAGCGGCCCGTTGAACCCGGGCCCGAACCCGGCGGCGAGCATGTCGTAGGCCGCGCGGGTCGTGCTGGACTCCGGGTCGTTGCCCTGGTCGGACGACCCGAGCCGCATCCCGAACACCGGCACGGTGAGGACGGCCATGACCAGCAGCGCCCCGGCGGACAGCGCCCGGGGGCGGCGCCGCACCGCGCCCGCCCAGCGCGCCCACAGGCCGGCGGCCTCGGTGTCGGCGGCGGGACCGCGCTCGGCGAGGGCGCGCCGCTCGCGCCGGGCGAGCGTGCGGGTGCCGAGGAAGCCCAGCATCGCCGGGAGCAGGGTGACGGCGGCGACGGCGGTGAGCGCGACCGTCAGCGCGGCCCCGATCGCCACGCCGTTCAGGAAGGACAGCCCGAGGACGAGCATGCCGAGCAGGGACACGACGACGGTCGCGGCGGCGAACAGCACGGCCCGTCCGGACGTCGTCACGGCCGCGACGACCGACTCCTCCACGCCGCGTCCCGCCCGCAGCCCGGCGCGGTGGCGGGTGACGATGAACAGCGCGTAGTCGATGCCGACGCCGAGCCCGATGAGGGTGCCGAGCGTGGGGGTGAGGTCGGCGAGCGTGAACGCGTTGCTGAGCAGGCCCATCGTCAGGATCGCGGTGCCGAGCCCGGCGACGGCGGTGACGAGGGGCAGGAGCATGGCGAACAGCGACCCGAACGCCAGGAACAGCACCACGGCCGCCGCGACGACGCCGACCAGTTCCGCGGTGCCGGTGCTGGGCTCGTCGATGCGGGTGAGGGCCGGGCCGCCGAGTTCGACGCGGACGCCGTCGGCGGCGCCCTCCCGAGCGGCGTCGACGACCCGCTGGACGTCCTCGGGCGCGAGCGCCTCGGTCTGCGCGCCGAACGCGACGTGGGCGTAGGCGGTGCGGCCGTCCTCGCTGATCTGCCCGTCCCCGCCCCGCGCGTAGGGGCCGCGCACGTCCCCGACCTCGGGGAGGCGGGAGATCTCGTCGAGCGCGGCGGACATCCTCTCCCGGACGGCGGCGTCGCGGACCGTCCCGCGCTCCGCCCGCCACACGACGGTGGCGGTGGATCCGGACTGCTCGGGCGTGGCCCGCCGGAGCAGGTCGAGGGCGGTCTTGGACTCGGTTCCGGGCAGCGCGAGGTCGGTGCTGTAGGCGGTGCCGGCCGTCTGGGACGCGATGCCCAGCCCGACCAGGGCGGCCAGCCAGGCCAGGACGACGACGAGCCGCCGCCGGTAACACCAGCGTGCGAGTGCGGACATGTTCTCCTCATTCGGGCATGCGAAAGCAGGCCGTGCTTTCGGCCGCGCTTCCGAGGGGACGCCTAACATGAACCAAGGTTCACCATATATAGTGAACCATAGCTCATGTTGAGTGCGACCGTGAAGGGACGGTGAGTCCATGGGGCTGCGCGCCGACGCCGCGCGGAACCGGGCCAACATCCTGCGCGCCGCGCGCACGCTGATCGCCGCCCGCGGCGAGCGCGCCGGGATGGACGACATCGCCCGCGAGGCGGGCGTGGCCGTGGGCACCCTCTACCGGCACTTCCCCACCAAGGCCGACCTCGTGGCCGCGATCGTGGAGGAGATGTCCGCCCGCATGTTCGAGGCGCTCGACGCCGCCGTCGCGCGCGTCGACGCGGGCGGCGCCGCCGTCACCGAGCTGACCACCCTGTTCGAGTGGGCCGCCGACGCCGTCGGCCAGGACCGCGGGGTCAAGGCCGCCCTGCGCAACCTCGGCATGGCCGACCGCCCCGACCTGGAGAAACGCGCCCTCGCCGGGCTCTCCCGCGTCATCGAGGCGGGGCGCGCGGAGGGCGCCCTGCGCCCCGACGTCACCGTCGGGGACGTGGTGCTGCTGATGAGCACCCTTCCGGACGACGACGTCCCCGAGCCCGCCCGCCGCCGCTGGGTCGAGCTGGCCCTGCGCGGCCTGACCACCGGGACGGCCCCTTGACCGTGTGACGTGCGCGGAGGTCTGATGGCGGGGTGAAGATCCGCATCGGTGTGGGGGACGTGCCCGAACGCGGCGCGCCGGACGACCCCGGGCTCGCCGGCCTCGCGGCCGACCTGGAGGCGCGCGGCATCGACTCGCTGTGGCTGTCGGACCTGGCGGCCGCGCCGAACACCGTCGATCCGCTGATCGGCATGGCCTACGCCGTCGGCCGCACCGAACGGCTGAAGGTCGGGACGGGCGTGCTGGTGCTGCCCGGACGCAACCCGGCGGTCGTCGCGGCGCAGCTCGCCGGGCTCGCCGCGCTCGCGCCCCGGCGCGTCCTGCCGGTCTTCGGCGTCCGCCCCGCGCGGCGCGCCGACCGTCCCGTCTACCCCGTGCCGGACGGGCCCCGCGCAGAGGTGTTCGAGGAGGCCCTGCACGTGGTGCGGGCGCTGCTCACCGAACCGTCCGTCACCCACCACGGCCGGTACTTCCACCTCGACGACGCGTCGGTCGCGCCGCTGCCCGCCAAGCCGCTCGACCTGTGGCTGGGCGGCCGCGTCCCCGCCGCCATGGACCGGATCGGACGGCTCGGCGACGGCTGGCTCGGCGCGACCGTCACCCCGGCCGACGCCGAGGCGTGCCGCGCCCGGATCGTGCGCGCCGCCGACCGGGCCGGACGGGCGATCGAGGAGGACCACTACGGCACCTACCTCACGGTCGTCCCGGACGGCGCCGGCGAACGCGCGGTCGACGCCCTGCTGGCGCGGCTCCGCAAGGACCGCCCCGACGTCGCCGACCCGCGCGCCCTCCTCTGCCTGGGCTGGGACGACGCCCGCGACCGCGTCCGCCGGTTCGTCGACGTCGGCCTGTCGAAGTTCGTCGTCCGCCCGGCGGGCCCGGTCACGGCCCGCCGCGACTTCCTCGACGCGTTCGCCGCCGAACTGCTCCCCCTCGAGAACCGCTGATCACATCCGCTCGGCGCCGGACCTGATGGCGTCGCGGATGCGGGCGTAGGTGCCGCAGCGGCAGATGTTGCGCAGCTCGTCCAGGTCGGCGTCGGTGATGTCGCGGCCCTCCGCGCGGACCTGCCGGACCTTCGCCACCGCCGACATGATCTGCCCCGGCTGGCAGTAGCCGCACTGCGCGACGTCGTGCTCCAGCCACGCCTCCTGCATCGGGTGCAGCTCGCGGCCCACCGTGCCCGGCAGGCCCTCGATCGTGACGACCTCGTCGTCCGGGCCGATCCGGGACACCGGCACCGAGCAGACGTTGACCGCCTTGCCGTTCACGTGGGACGTGCACGCCTGGCAGACGCCGATGCCGCAGCCGTACTTGGGGCCGGTGACCCCGAGCAGGTCGCGCAGCACCCACAGCAGGCGCACGTCGTCCTCGGCCTCCACGGTGATCTGCTCGCCGTTGAGCCGGAAGGTATGGGTCGGCACGTCGGGCTCCTTAGAACGCGCGGTCCAGGCCGTCGACCGGGGACTGCGGGGTGGACGGCTGCAACGGGAAGGGCTCGAAGGCGAGCGTCTCGTGGTTGATGGGGAACCGGGTCGGCATCGTCCCGGTCGCGCGGGCGTACGCGCAGGCCACGGCCGCGAGGGCGGGCGCCACCGCCAGCTCGCCCGCGCCGCCCGGCTCGTCCTCGCTCGGCGGCATGACGATCACGCGCGTCTCCAGCGGGGTGTTCCACTGCCGCGTGTAGAAGTAGTTGTCCCAGCTGCCCTCCAGCGGGACGCCGTCCCGCATGTGCAGGCTGGACGTCAGCGCCATCGCGATGCCGTCGTTGAGGCCGCCGATCATCTGCGCGTCCAGGCCGCGCGGGTTGATCGGCAGGCCCACGTCCACCACGACCAGCGCGCGGGTCACGCGCGGGCCGGTGACGCCGTTGCGGATCGGGCGGTTCACGGTCTCGGGACGGCAGTCGATCTCGACGAGCACCGCGCACGCCGACCGGTACTCGCCGGCGAGGCCGACGCCCTGCGCGACGCCCGCGGGCAGCGCCCGTCCCCACTCGCCTTCGGAGGCCGCCCGGTCCAGGACGGCCCGCAGCTTGGCGTCGTCCAGGAACTGGCGGCGGAACTCGACCGGGTCCTTGCCCATCTCGGCGGCGAGCCGGTCGACGACGAGTTCCCGCGCGCACACGACGTTCGGCGAGTACACGTTGCGCATGCTGCCGGTCTTGAACTCCAGCGGGATCTCGGTCAGCGTCTGCTTGGTCGACCCGAACTTGTACGGCGACGACTGGCTCAGGTGGAAGAAGACCTGGGCGATGGCGTCGTTCACCACGACCGGGATGTCGGCCGCGTTGGCGCTGACCATGTCGCCGAAACCGTGGCTGAAGCTGGTCTCGGTGCTCACGTGCCGCTGCTCGTAGGACACGACGTCCCCGCCCCGGTACGCGGCGCGCACCCGGGAGACCGACATCGGATGCACGCGCCCCTGCCGGACGCTGTCCGTCCGCGACCACGACAGCTTGACCGGCTTGCCCATCTTCTTCGAGATCTCCGCGGCCTCGACCGCCGCGTCCGGGTGCAGCCGCCGCCCGAACGACCCGCCGCCCTCCACCACGTGCACCTTCACCTGGGACACCCGCAGGCCCAGCCGCTTCGCGATCTCCGCCTGCGCGTCGCCCGGAACCTTCAGGCTCGCCCAGACCTCCGCGCTCCCCGGACGGACGTCCGCGATCGCGACGTCCGGCTCCAGCGGCGAGTTGCTCGCGAACATGAACGCGAACTCGGCGTCGACCGTCCGGCTGAACAGCGGCGCCCCGCCCACCCGCGGCACCGCCCGCCGCAGCTTCGCCAGCACCGTGTCGTCCGACTCCCCCGCCACCGGCCCCGGACGCCACGCCACCTCGAGCGCCCGCACCGCGTCGATGCACTGGCCGAACGTCCGTCCCCGCACGGCCACGCCGTGCTCCAGCACCGCGACGTCGGTGATCCCCGGCATCGCCGCCACCGCCGCCGCGTTGCCCACCGACGCGACCGTCCCGTCGATCGTCGGGGCGCGCCGCACCATCGTGGGCAGCGCGCCCGGAACGTCCAGGTCCATGGCGAACCGCTTGCGTCCCGTCACGGCGTCGAGGGCGTCCACCCGCGTCGTCGGCGTCCCCACGACCGCGAACCGGGCGGCGTCCTTCGGCGTCGCCGACACCCGGACCGTGCGGGTGACCGCCGCGGCCTTCGCGAGCGACCCGTAGGTCGCGCGGCGGCCGTGCCCGTGCACCGCGCCGTCCGCGGTCGTCAGCCCGGCGGCGTCCACGTTCCAGGCCCGCGCCGCGGTCGCCACCAGCCGCTCCCGGGCGATCGCCGCCGCCGTCCGCACCGGCCCGTACAGCGAGCGGACCGACGTCGAACCGCCGGTGAACTGGTTGAACAGCAGCTCGGGCCGGGCGTCCGACAGCGACACCCGCACCTTGTCCAGCGGCAGGTCCATCTCCTCGGCGATCAGCATCGCCACCGCCGTCGTGATCCCCTGCCCCACCTCCGCGCGCGGCAGCGCGAACGAGACCGTCCCGTCCTCGCCCACCTGGACGGCGACCAGCCCGGACGTCGGCGCCGCCGCGAGCTTCACCAGATCGCCGACGTCGAAGATCTCCTCCGGCTGCGGCGGCGTCGGGCTCGCCGCCGCCGGACCCCCCGTCCACTGCACGGCCACCGCCAGCGTCGGCGCCGTGACCAGATAGCCGAGGAACCTCCGGCGCCGCAGGCCCGGTCCGTCCTCCATGGCGGCCTCCCGGTGTGGTAACTGACCACTTACGCGCGCAGCATCGCACACCGGGCCCCGCCCCGGGAACCCTTATTGGCGGATCGCCAATAACACTCCCGTCACGCTCCGGTCAGCCCGGACGCCGTCAGCGTCAGGTGCCGGACGAGCACCTCGGCGGCCCCGTCGGCGTCGCGGGCCAGCGCCGCCTCCTCCAGCCGGCGGTGCTCCGCCACGCCGTCCCGCCCGGGATTGCGGTGCGCCGACCAGCGGCGGGCCAGCTCGCTCGCCGTCCACATCCGATCGAAGGTCTCCAGCAGCACGGGGTTGCCGCACCCCTCCAGCAGCGTCCGGTGGAACACCCGGTGGGCCTCCGACCACTCCTCGGTGTAGTGGCCGCCGTCCGGCCCGTACGGTGGGGTCCGGGCCAGCCGGTGGTGCGCGGCCCGCACGCGGGCCTCCCAGTCGACGTCCCCGCGCTCGATCGACATGCGCAGGACGACCGGCTCGATCGTCCGCCGCGCCTCGGCGATCTCCTGCCAGCGCCGGTCGGAGAAGGCGGGCACCGCGAAGCCCCGGTTGTGCAGCCGGTCGGCGAGCCCGTCGCCGACCACCCGCACCAGCGCCTCCCGCACCACGGCCAGGCTCACGCCCTGCTGCCGGGCCAGCTCCTGCGGCTTGAGCGCCGCGCCGGGCGCGTACTCCCCCCGCATGATGGCGTCCCGCAGGCGGGCGTAGACCTGCTCGGACAGCATCTGCTTCCCCGCGGCGGTTGTCTGTGTCATGGCACGAGCATAGACGATCGCGCGAATAATCGATTTTTTCTGCTACTGTCGATTCCACACCCGATCGAGAGGACTCACGATGAGCGCCAACGACCCCTTCGCCCGCCTGCCCGAGGCCGCCGCCTTCACCGTCACCAGCGACACCGTCGCCGACGGCGGCGCCTGGCCCGCCGAGCAGTGGGCCGCGGGCGTCCCCGGCGGCGCGGACGTCTCCCCGCACCTGTCCTGGAGCGGCGCCCCGGAGGGCACCAAGAGCTACGCCGTCACGGTGTACGACCCCGACGCCCCAACCGGATCAGGCTTCTGGCACTGGGCGGTCGCCGACATCCCCGCCACCGTCACCGAACTGCCCGCGGGCGCGGGCGACGACACCGGCTCCGGCCTCCCCGAAGGCGCCTACCAGCTGCCCAACGACGCCCGCGCCGCCCGGTACATGGGCGCCGCCCCGCCCGCCGGCCACGGCCCGCACCGCTACTTCGTCGTCGTGCACGCCCTCGACGTCGCGTCCATCGGCGTCCCGTCCGACGCCACCCCGGCGCTCCTCGGCTTCACGATGGCCGGCCACATCCTCGGCCGCGCGACCCTGATCGCCACCGCCGAAACCCCCGCCTGACCCCACCCCGCGGCCCGCCGCCTCCCTCCGGCGGCGGGCGGCGGGGTTAGTGGTACGGGCCGGTGCGGCCGAGGGTTTCGACGGGGGTCGCGCCGGGGCGCGTCCACTGCGGTACGGGACGGCTGGTCGGGCCCCAGGTGGCGTTGCCGTCCGCGTCCGAGCGCCAGTACCAGCACGGGACGTCGCCCTCGGGCCAGCCCTCGGGGTTGTCCTGCCACGCCTCGCCGCGGCCGTAGGGCGTCATGTCGAGCAGGGCCATGGAGCCGTTGACCGGCTCGGTGCCGCGGCCCGTCGTGGAGTAGGTGAGGAACGTGCGGTCGCCGTCGCGCAGGAAGCTGGTGGCGTAGCCCATCGGGCCGCCGACCGGCTCGTCCACGTCGCGCACCGAGTACCAGGGCTCGGTGTAGCCCATGAAGTCGACGTAGGCGGCGACCTCGTCCCACTGGCCCGTCGTCAGGACGGCGTACGAGACGCCGCGGGCGTTGAGGTAGACGGCGTCCTTCATGTGCCACACCGTGGTGGTGCAGCCCTCGCACTGCCCCTGGGGCGGCGCGTCGTCATACCACATGTGCTTGTAGACGACGAGTTCCTCGCGGCCCTGGAAGAGGTCGATGAACGGCACCGGGCCGCCGGGCCCGACGATCTCGACCGTCCCGTCGAACTCCACCATCGGCAGCCGGCGGCGCGCCGCGGCGATCGCGTCGCCCTCGCGGGTGTGGGCCTTCTCGCGGACCAGCAGCTCGTCCCGGGCCGCCTGCCAGGTGGCCATGTCGACAATGGGCGGACGCCCGGGCAGTTCGTCGGTCATGGTGTCCTCCGTGATCTCTCGCGCATTGGTCGTTCGGGCAGACTCCTACCCCGCCCCGAACTCATCGCGACCGGCGACTCGGTTCCGATCACCCGTCCGGGACGTCCGAAGGGCACGCGCCCCTGGCCGAAGAGGAGCAAGGATGGCCGGTGATGCGCAAAGACCTCGGAAGCAGCGTTCTCCGGCACTAGATCACGAAAGTGGCTACTTTCGGGGCATGGGGGCCATGGCATGAGCGGCGTATCGCGACGGGGCTTCCTGGTCGCGGCGGGCGTGCTGGCGGCCGGAGGCGGTACCGCGGCGCTGGTGGAAGCGGGCGTTCTGCCCGGGAGGGAGCGCGCGGCGCGGGCGCTGGGCCGGTGCGATGAGATGCCCGCTCCCCCTGCGGGGCCGACGGGACCGGTGGAGGAGCACACCCTGCGCGCGGGCGGCGAGTCCGTTCGCGCCGTGATCGGCCGTCCGCCCGGCGCCCGTCCCGGCTCGCCGCTGCCCGTGGCCGTCCTGCTGCACGGCGGCGGCGGGAACGCGCGCACGCCCTTCGACGTGTACGCGATCCAGAACTACCTGGCCGACGCGGTGGCCAAGGGGACGCCGCCGTTCGCCGTGGCCTCCGTCGACCGCTGGTACCTCGACGGCCTCGTCACCGGCCACCTGCTCCCCTTCCTGGCCGACCAGGGGTTGCAGACCGGACGCCTGGGCCTGCTCGGCTGGTCGATGGGCGGGGACGGCGCCCTGCGCCTGGCGGCGGACCTGGGCCGCGCGCGGGTGGCCGCGGTCGTGGCGACGTCACCCGCCATCGACGACACGGACGCCCGCACGTACGCACGGCGGCTGACGGGGATCCCGGTGTGGGCCGCGTGCGGCAGCCACGATTCCTTCGCCGAACCGACCGAGCGGCTCCTCGCGACCCTGCGCGACGCGGGCGAGCACCCGGAGGGCGGGATCTACCCGGGCTGCCACGACGCGGCGTTCCGCCGCAAGATGCTCCCCCACCAGCTACCGTTCCTCGGCCCCCGCCTGACCCGCGGAACCGACGGCTGACGGGCGCGCGATAAACCCGTTGCGGGGGTGGGGATGATGGGCGGGTGCGCGAGTTCGATGATCTGGTCGCGGAGGCCGAGGCGGCGCCCGTCGAGGGGTGGGACTTCTCCTGGTTCGAGGGGCGGGCCACCGAGGAGCGGCCTTCCTGGGGGTATCAGCGGTCGATGAGCCGCCGGCTGCGGGAGGTCGGGGCCGCGCTCGACGTGCAGACGGGCGGGGGCGAGGTGCTCGCCGGGGCCGAGGCGTTCCCGCGGACGATGGTGGCCACGGAGGGGTGGCCGCCGAACGTCGCGAAGGCGACCCGGCTGCTGCATCCGCGCGGGGTCGTCGTGGTGGCGGACCCGGACGAGCCGCCGCTGCCGTTCGCCGACGGGGCGTTCGACCTGGTGACCAGCCGGCATCCGGCGACGGTGTGGTGGGACGAGATCGCGCGGGTGCTCCGGCCGGGCGGGACGTACTTCGCCCAGCACGTCGGGCCCGGGACGGTGTGGGAGCTCGTCGAGTACTTCCTCGGCCCGCAGCCGGACGCGAAGCAGATGCGGCACCCGGACGTCGAGCGGGCCGACGCCGAGGCGGCGGGGCTCGAGGTGGTCGACCTGCGGATGGAGCGGCTCCGGATGGAGTTCTTCGACGTGGGGGCGGTCGTCCACTTCCTGCGGAAGGTCGTGTGGACGGTCCCGGGGTTCACGGTCGAGAAGTACCGGGAGCGGCTGCGGGAACTCGACGCGGGCATCCGCGCCGACGGCCCGTTCGTCGCCCACTCGACGCGCGTCCTCTTCGAGGCCCGCAAGCCCGGCGGGTGACGGGCGACCGGCTCCGAGCGGGGCTCGGAGCCGGGCGGTCAGCGGGGGCGGGGTGGGTATTTGGCTATGAAGAGGCCCTCGGCGGTCACGCAGTCTCGGCCGTTGTGGCGGATGGCTCCGATCGTGCGGATCTTGCGGCCGTCCACGGAGACCTGGCGGGCGGAGACGGTCAGGGGTTCGAACAGGGGCGTCAGGCGGTGGTAGCGGAGGGTGAGTTCGGCGGTCATGCCGGACGTCCCGGCCCAGCCGTTCGCAACGCCGAGGGTGTGGTCGAGCAGGAGGGACGAGACGCCGCCGTGGACGCTCGACGGCGGGCCCTGGTACGGGAGGTCGAGGGTGGTGGTGGCCTCGATGCCGCCGTCCGGGGTGCCCGTGTACTCCAGGGGCGGGGCGAGGGGGTTCTCGGGGCCGGTGGCCGGGTCGTGGCGGGTGTTGCCGTCGCCGCGCCACATGTCGACGAGGCGGTCCTCCAGCGGTGGCGCCGATGCTTCGAGGTCGTCGGCGACGGCGTTGAGGCGGTCGGCGACGTCCGCCATGTCGGCGGTGGAGATGTCCCCGGCGCGGACGAGCGCGGCGATGACGCGGCGGGCGGCGGCGGAGGCGGCGTCGACGCCGCAGCGGCGGGGGGACGCCTGGAGGTCGATCGTCACGCGGGCCTCCCGGTGGGCTGCGGGTCGCGGGGCAGTCCGAGGATGCGTTCGCCGATGATGTTCAGCTGGACGTCCGTGGTGCCTCCGGCGATCGACATGTTGCGCGAGTTCAGGAACATCCACGTGGGGTCCTGCATGCCGCCGGGGCCCTCGCCGGTGAGGGCGTCCGGGCCGATCCAGTCGACGGCCGTCTCCCAGACCTGCTGGATGTGCTCGACGCCGATGAGCTTGCCGATGGACGATTCGGCGCCCGGCTGCCCGCCGGCGAGCGAGCGGAGGGTGGTGCGGAGGCCGAACAGGCTGCTCGACTGGGCGTCGCAGAGGATGCCGCCGAGGGTGGTGAGGCGCTCGTCGTCGTCCGTCCGGACGAGCTTGAGGAGGGCCTCGCCGCCGCTGCCGAGGGACGAGTCGTTCGACAGCGACACCCGCTCGTTCGCGAGGGTGGTGCGGGCGAGCTTCCAGCCGTCGCCGGGACGCCCGACGAGGAGGTCGTCCGGGACGAACACGCCGTCGAGGAAGACCTCGTTGAACAGGGTGTCGCCGGTCAGCTCGCGGAGGGGGCGGATGTCGATGCCGGGCGACGTCATGTCGAGGAGGAAGTACGACAGCCCCTTGTGCTTGGGGACGGACGCGTCGGTGCGGGCGAGCAGGATGCCCCAGTCGGCCTCGCGGGCCATGGACGTCCACACCTTCTGGCCGCTGATCTTCCAGCCGCCGTCGACCTTCTCGGCGCGGGTGCTCAGCGCGGCGAGGTCGGAGCCCGCGCCGGGCTCGCTGAACAGCTGGCACCAGCGGACGTCGCCGCGCAGGGACGGCGGCAGGAAGCGTTCGTGCTGCGCGGGCGAGCCGTGCGCGATGAGCGTCGGCACCACCCAGTTGCCGATGATCATGTCGTGGGCGCGCAGGTCCGCGGCCCGCATCTCCTCGGCGATGACGAGCTGGGTGACGGCGTCCGCGCCCTTGCCCCAGGGGGCCGGGAGGTGCGGGGACGTGTAGCCGCGGCCGGCGAGGTAGTCGATCTGTTCCTTGCCGGTGAGGGCCTTCGCGGGTTCGAGTTCGGCGCGGATCTCGGCGCGGATCGCGTCGGCCTCGGGCGGGAGTTCGACGGACAGTTCGCGGCGGACGCCGTCGAGGGTGAGGCGCGCGACGCGGCGGCGCCAGTCGGCCGTGGATCCGAGGAGGACGCGGAGCGTCTGCGTGCGGCGCAGGTACAGGCTCGCGTCGTGCTCCCACGTGAAGCCGATGCCGCCGAGCGTCTGGATGCAGTCCTTCGCGGTGGTGAAGGCGGCGTGCAGGGAGGTCGCGCCGGCGACGGCGGCGGCGAGGGACGCCTCGCGGGGGTCGGCGGTGTCGTGCGCGCGGGCGGCGTCCCACGCGCACGCGCGGGCCTGTTCGGCGTGCGCGAGCATGCGGGCGCAGCGGTGCTTGACGCCCTGGAACTGGCCGATCGGACGGCCGAACTGCTCGCGGACCTTCGCGTACTCGGCGGCGGTCGCGGTCGTCCAGTCGGCGAGGCCGGAGGACTCGGCGGCGAACAGGACGGCCGCGAGGTCGAGGACGGCGCGGGCGTCGATGTCGAGCGTCGCGTCCGGGACGAGGCCGTCGGCGTGGAGGCGGCC
Source organism: Spirillospora sp. NPDC052242 (assembly GCF_040679555.1). NCBI lineage: Bacteria > Bacillati > Actinomycetota > Actinomycetes > Streptosporangiales > Thermomonosporaceae > Spirillospora > Spirillospora sp. NPDC052242. Next base: position 27,960 of record NZ_JBFAUZ010000003.1, on the reverse strand, counting down.
GAGGCGGCGGGTCAGGTCGTGGCTCGGGAGTTCCTCGGCGGACGCGCCCGCCAGGACGGCCCACGCCGTCCGGTCGCCGTCGCGGGCGGGGACGACGAGGACGTCCGCGAGGTGCGCGCCCATGATCGGCTCGGACGTCCCGTGCAACGTTCCATCGGCGCGCAGTTCGAGCCCGCCGGGGCGGAGGCCGACGGCGCCGAGCGTCGCGCCGGACGCGAGGCCCGCGAGGTGGGCGCGGTGGCCCGCGCGGTGCAGGACGGCGCTCGCGAGGACGGTCGGGAGGAACGGCCCGGGGGTCATCGCGCGGCCGAGCTCCTCGAGGACGACCGCGAGTTCGAGCAGCCCGTACCCGGCGCCGCCGGCGTCCTCGGGGAGGTGCAGGCCGAGGAGGCCCTGGGCGGCGAGGTCGTCCCAGAACGGCGGGACCTTCTCGCGGTCGGCGTCCACGGCGGCGCGCACGGCGGCCAGCGTGACCTGCCGGGCGGTGAGGGCGCGGACGGCGTCGCGGAGGTCGCGGTGCTCCTCGGTCAGTCCGATGGTCATCGGGATCCCTTCGTGGATACCCCGGCCTTCAGGCCGGGGAGGAAACGAAGCTCCTGCGGAGCAGTGCAGGGAAAGACGAATCGCCGCCAGAGCGATGCGGCGTCTGCACCCACCGGCCGACACCGGCCGCTCACATGGAAACTGATAGCTTGTGAGGCATGGCGCGGCAGGTCAAGCGGGCGTTCAAGTACCGCTTCTATCCCACGGACGAGCAGGCGGCCGAGCTGTCGCGCACGTTCGGCTGCGTCCGCCTGGTATACAACAAGGCGCTGGAGGAGCGCACGCGGGCCTGGTACGGCGAGCAACGCCGCATCTCCTACGTGCAGTCCTCCGCCGCTCTCACGCAGTGGAAGAAGACCGGGGAACTCGCCTTCCTGGCCGAGGTGTCCTCGGTCCCGCTCCAGCAGGCGCTCCGCCATCTCCAGACGGCGTTCGGGAACTTCTTCGCCAAGCGCGCCGAGTACCCGCGCTTCAAGTCGAAGAAGAAATCCCGCGCGTCGGCCGAGTACACCCGCAGCGCCTTCACATGGCGCGACGGGAAGCTGACGCTGGCGAAGATGGCCGGGCCCCTGGACATCCGCTGGTCCCGTCCCCTCCCCGAAGGGGCGGAGCCGACCACGGTGACCGTGTCCCGCGACGCGACCGGCCGCTGGTTCGTGTCCCTGCTGTGCGAGGACACCATCGCCCCGGCCCCGGCCACCGGCGCGGCTGTCGGCCTGGACGCCGGGATCACGTCCCTGGTGACCCTGTCCACCGGGGAGAAGATCACCAATCCCCGGCACGAGCGGCGTGACCGCACCCGTCTGGCGAAGGCGCAGCAAGAGCTGTCGCGCAAGGCGAAGGGCTCGGCGAACCGTGAGAAGGCCCGCCGGAAGGTCGCCAGAATCCACGCCCGGATCACCGACCGGCGCCGCGACTTCCTGCACAAGCTGACCACCCGGCTCGTCCGTGAGAACCAAACGGTCGTGCTCGAGGACCTCAACGTCCGCAACATGGTCAAAAACCACACGCTCGCCCGCGCCATTGGTGACGCGGCGTGGCGGGACATGCGGACGATGCTGGAGTACAAGTGCGCCTGGTACGGGCGCGAACTGGTCGTGATCGACCGCTTCTTCCCCAGCTCCAAGCTGTGCGGGGCCTGCGGCACGGTCGCGGCGAAGATGCCGCTGAACGTCCGCGAGTGGACGTGCGACTGCGGCGTGGTACATGACCGCGACGTGAACGCGGCGCGCAACATTCTGGCCGCCGGGCTGGCGGTGTCCGCCTGTGGAGACGGTGTGAGACCTCAACGGGAGTCCTCCCGGACGGGGCGGTCGTCGGTGAAGCAGGAAACCCAGCGGGCGACCGCTGGACTCCCCCGCCTTCAGGCGGGGGAGGAAGCCAAGCTCAGATCCGTTCGATGATGGTGGCGGTGGAGTGCGCGCCGCCCGCGCACATGGTGACGAGGGCGGTGGAGCGGTCGGCGCGCTCCAGCTCGTTGACGGCCTGGGTGATCAGCCGGGCGCCGGTGGAGCCGACGGCGTGGCCGAGGGCGATGGCGCCGCCGTTGACGTTGACCTTGTCCATGTCGGCGCCGAGGACGCCCGCCCAGGACAGCACGACGGACGCGAACGCCTCGTTGATCTCGACGAGGTCGATGTCGGACAGCTTCATGCCGGCGCGGTCGAGGACGTCGCGGGTCGAGTCGATGGGGCCGTCGAGGTGGTAGTGCGGGTCGGAGCCGACCATGGTGGACGCGACGATGCGGGCGCGGGGCCGCAGCCCGAGTTCGGCGGCGCGTTCGCGGGACATCAGCAGGACGGCGGCGGCGCCGTCGCTGATCTGCGACGCGTTGCCCGCGGTGTGGATGCCGTCCGGAATGACCGGGTTCAGGGCGGCGAGCTTCTCCGGGGACGTCTCGCGGAGGCCCTGGTCGCGGACGACGGTGGCGGTCTCGCCGGTCGGGCCCTCCTTGGTCATGACGGGCGCGTCGATCTCGATGATCTGGCCCGCGAAGCGGTCCTCGGCCCAGGCGCGGGCCGCCTTCCGCTGGGACTCGAGGCCGAGCGCGTCGGCGTCCGCGCGGGTGATCCCCCGGTTCCTCGCGATGCGCTCGGCGGCGGTGAACTGGTCGGGGTAGTCGAAGTCCCAGCCGTCCGGCATGGGGCTGCCGGTCTCGGGGGTGAGGGCCTGGCCGAGGAAGACGCGGCTCATCGCCTCGACGCCGCAGCCGATGCCGGTGTGGATCGTTCCCGCGGCGATGAGCCCGGCGACGAGGTGGACGGCCTGCTGGGACGAGCCGCACGCGCAGTCGATGCTGGTGCAGGCGGTCGTGTACGGGAGGCCCGCGTACAGCCAGGCGTTGCGGGTGACGTTGTTCGCCTGCTCCCCGGCCTGGGTGACGCAGCCGCCGACGACCTGCCCGACCGTGGCCGGGTCGACGCCGAGCCGGTCGAGGAGGCCCTTCTGGGTCGCGCCGAGGAGCTGCACCGGGTGCAGGCCCGACAGGGCGCCGTGCCGCTTGCCGACCGGGGTGCGGGCGGCGTCGACGATGACGGCTTCAGGCATGGGGGCTTCCTTCCTGTCCGGTCAGGACGCGCTTGGCCCAGCGGTAGTCGGCCTTGCCGCTGGGCGAGCGCATCACCGCGCCGGTGAACGTGATCAGTGCCGGAATCTTGTAGCCGGCGAGGTGGTCGCGGCAGTGCGCGCGGAGTTCGTCGGCGGTCGGGGCCGTGCCGGGGCGGGCCTCCACGACGGCGGCGACGCGCTCGCCGAACCGCTCGTCGGGGACGCCCGCGACCAGCGCGTCCAGCACCGCGGGGTGGGCCTTGAGGGCTTGCTCGACCTCTTCGGGGAAGACCTTCTCGCCGCCGGTGTTGATGCAGCCGGAGCCGCGGCCGAGGACGACGACGGTGCCGTCGGCCTCGACGCGGGCCATGTCGCCGAGGATCGACCAGCGGACGCCGTCGATGACGGGGAACGTGCGGGCGGTCTTCTCGGGGTCGTTGTGGTAGCCGAGCGGGACGTGCCCGCTGCGCGCGATGAAGCCCGGTTCGTCCGATCCGGGCGGGAGCGGACGCAGCGCGGCGTCGACGACGGTGACGCGGGGGTTCGGCGACAGCCGCATGAGGCCGTCGGCGCCGACCGCGATGGTGCCGTCCACGCCGGACTCGGAGGCGCCGAACCCGTTGTTGACGTGCAGGTCCGGGATCAGCTCGGCGAACTCCTCCTGCACGCTGCGGGACAGGATCGCGCCGCCGGACCCGAGCACCTTGAACGACGACAGGTCGAACGCGGCGCCGTGCGCGCGGATCGCGTCGGCGAGCGGGCGGGCGATGGCGTCGCCGACGACCATGACGATCAGCGGCTTCTCGCGGTCGATGAGCCGGAGCGCCTCGACGGGCTCGAAGCGGCGCATCAGCACGGTCGCGGAGCCGGTGAGCAGCGCGGTCAGCAGGTTGTAGGTCGCGGCGCCGTGCATGAGCGGCGCGGTGACCAGGTAGGTGAGGGGGTGGCCGGACGCGGCGGCGGCGACGAGTTCCTCGGCGGTGCGGTGCGGCTCGCCGTAGTGGTTCCCGCCGCGCAGCGCGGCCATGTAGAAGTCCTCGTGCCGCCAAATGACGCCCTTGGGCGGGCCGGTGGTGCCGCCGGTGTAGATGATGAACCGGTCGTCGGGCGAGCGCCCGTCGCGCGGCGCGGCCGAGCCGTCCGGGACGTCCGCGAAGGCGGCGACGGCGACCCGTTCGGGCCAGGACGCCCCGTCGGCGGACCCCGCGACGATCGCGAGGCGGAGCGCGGGGCAGTCGGCGGCGACGCGGGCGGCGGCGGGCGCGAACTCCGCGCCGACGAACAGGGCGGCGAGGCCCGCGTCGGTGTACAGGTGGTGCAGCTCCCGGTCGGTGTAGCGGTAGTTGATGTTGACCGGGACGGCCCGGGCCTTCACGCACGCGAGCAGCGCCTCGACGTACTCGGGGCCGTTGAGCAGGTGCAGGCCGACGTGCTCGCCGGGCCCGATGCCGGACGCCCGCAGCCGTGCGGCCTGCGCGTCGGCGCGGCGGTCGAGCTCCGCGAAGGTGGCCCGGTGGTCGCCGCACACGAGGGCGAGGCGGTCCGGGACGGCCGCCGCCACGGCCTCGAAGAGGGTCGCCAGCTGAAGCGTCATGGGACCGAAGTTAGAATTGATTCTCGTTGCCGGACAAGATCAGTCCCACTGAGTGGTTCGCGGCGGTCGGAGCGGGGGTTCCCGGCCCGCTGAGCGGGATCTGACCGGCCGCAAAAATAGAATTCGTACTAGCCTCCGTCGGGTCATCGCGAACACCGACGGGAGTCCTGATGAACGCTGACCTCACCCTGGCGGGGCGCACCGCCATCGTCACCGGCGCGGGCGCCGGACTGGGCCGCAGCGAGGCCCTCGCGCTGGCCGGGCAGGGCGCGGCCGTCGTCGTCAACGACATCGGCCCGGCCGCCGAGGACGTCGCCGGCGAGATCCGCGACGCGGGCGGCAGCGCCGTCGCCGTCGCCGGGGACGTCGGCGACTGGACGCTCGGCGAGAAGCTGGTGCAGACGGCCGTGGAGACGTTCGGCGGCCTGGACGTCGTCGTCAACAACGCGGGCGTGCTGCGCGACAAGATGCTGTTCAACCTGTCCGAGTCCGACTGGGACGACGTGATCCGCGTGCACCTGAAGGGCCACGCGGCCGTGTCCCGCGCCGCCGCCGTGCACTGGCGGGCCGCGAGCAAGGCCGCGGGCGGGCCGGTGTACGGACGGGTGATCAACACGGCGTCCGAGGCGTTCCTGTTCGGGTCCGCCGGGCAGCCGAACTACTCGGCGGCGAAGGCCGGGATCGTCGCGCTGACCCTGTCCACCGCGCAGGGCCTCGCCCGGTACGGGGTGCGGGCGAACGCGATCTGCCCCCGCGCGCGCACGGCGATGACCGAGGCGTCGTTCGGCGAGGGCACCTCCCCCGGCGGCCTGGACGTCATGGCGCCCGAGCGGGTCGGGACGTTCGTCGGCTACCTCGCGTCCCCCGCCGCCGAGAAGATCAGCGGGCAGGTGTTCGTCGTGTACGGCGACATGGTCGCGCTGATGGCGGCGCCGACCGTGGAGCGGAAGTTCACGGCCGAGAGCGGCGTGTTCTCCCCGGAGGAGTTCGCCGCGCAGGTCACGCCGTACTTCGACGAGCGCGACCCGCGCCGCACGTACGCCGCGTGGGACGTCGCCGCGCTCGACACGACGGGCACCAACCGGCCGCGGTGACCCCCGGCCCGACGGCCGCCCCCGCGTCGCGCGGACGGGGGCGGCCGTCCGCGCGTCAGTACGCCCCGGGCCCGCGCAGCGACGCCTCCGCGCCGCCGTCCACGTAGACGACCTGGCCCGCCATGTGCGAGTTCGCCGGGGAGATCAGCCAGGCGAGCGCCTCCGCGACGACCTCCGGGTCGGCGTACCCGTTGAGCGGCATCGGGACGGCCCGGTCCATCACCTCGCGCATCTTCGGGTCGGCGAACAGCGGCTCGCTCATCGGCGTCCGGACGACGCCCGGCGCGACCGCGTTCAGCGGGATGCCCGCGCCCGCCCACTCCGGCGAGACCGACGCCGCGCGCAGCCACCGGGCCAGCGCCGACTTCGACGACGGGTACAGCCGGTTGCCCGCGCCGCGCTCGATCACCTTCGCCGCCGCCGCGAGCGCCGCGGGCTCGTCGCCGTCCAGGCAGGCCCGCAGGACGTCGTCGTCCACCGGCTGCGTCCCGGAGATCGACCCGACGGCGGCGGCGCGGGGCCGCGCGGCGCGGGCGAGCGCGGGCCGCAGGCCCTCCAGCAGGGCGACGGCGCCGAAGTGGTTGACCGTGACGGTGAGCGGCGTCGGACCCGACACGCCCGCGCACGCCACGACGCCGTCGAGCGTCCCGCCCGACCGGTCGAGGACGCCGGCGACGGCGGCGGCCCGGCCCTCCGGCGTGCCGAGGTCGGCGCACACGTCCGCGTCGCGCAGGTCGACGCCGATGACCGCCTCGCCGCGGCCGCGCAGCGTCTCCGCGAGGGTCCGGCCGATGCCGGAGGCGCTGCCGCTGATCGCGATCGTGCGTCCCGTCGTTGACGTCGTGGTCGCTGCGGTCATGGGGGTCTCCTTCACATGTGGGAGCCGCCGTCGACCCGCAGGTCGACGCCGGTCTGGTAGGCGGCGTCGGACGAGCCCGCGTACGCGATCACCGCCGCGATCTGCTCGGCCCGGCCCTGCCCGAACGGGGGCGCGAGCCGCCCGAAGTACGTCGGGTCGACCCCGGCGGGGAACATGTCGGGCGCCCTGGTCAGCGGGGTGTCGATCCCGCCCGGCGAGACCGACAGCACCCGCACGCGGCGCGGGCTCAGCTCGGCGGCGAGGCTCAGCGAGAACGACAGCACCGCGCCCTTCGACGCCGAGTACGCCGACATGTACGGGTTGCCCTGCACCGCCGACAGGGACGCGACGTTGACGATCGCGCCCGTCCCGTCCGGCAGGTGCGGCGCGGCCTCGCGGCAGAACAGCGCGGTGCCGACCAGGTTCACCTGGAAGAGGCGGGTCAGGTCGGCGACGGTCAGGCCGCCCAGCGGCGTGGTCTTGTGGATGCCCGCGACGTTCACCAGGACGTCGATGCCGCCGAGCGTCGCGACCGCGTCCCGGACGGCGCCGATCACGGCGGGCTCGTCGGTGACGTCGGCGACGCGCGTCGCGATCGTCCCCGGGCCGGTGATCGCGGCGGCCGTCCCGGCGAGGCCGTCCGCGGACAGGTCCACCCCGTACAGGGCGGCGCCCTCGCTCGCGAGGCGGATCGCGGTGGCCCGCCCGATGCCCGACGCGGCCCCGGTGAGCAGTACTTTCACACCGTCATAGCGCTTCATGACCGCACGGTAACGACGGCCCGGACGGGACGGCCGGTGCGGTCCCGGCCAGCGGAACGCGCGTCAGCCGGCCGCGTTGGAGCGCGGCGCGAGCAGCAGCCGGCACGCCATCCGGATGTCGCTCTCCACATCCGCCATGGACGCGCGCCCGTTCAGGCTCATCTGCAGCACCCCGTACCAGCACTGCATGAGCAGCCGCACGAGCCGGACGTCCTGCGCCGTCGGCACCTCGATGCCGATCGCCAGCAGCACGATCTCCTGGAACGTGGTGTCGATCTTGGCGGTGTCGACGACGGTCGCGACGTTCGCGCTGTTCGCCGCGTGCAGCATCGACGCCGACAGCAGCGGCTGCGCCATCAGGGTGCGGCTCGCGGCGACGAGCAGGTCGGCGACCGCGTCCTCCGGGTCGGTGCCGGGCGGCGGCGGCCCGACGCCCTCCCCGAACCGGTCCACCTGCGCGGCCATCACCGCGGTGAACAGGTGCACCTTCGAGGGGAAGTAGCGGTAGAGCGTGCCGATCGCCACCCCGGCGGCCTTGGCGACCTCGTGCATCTGGACGCGTTCGAGGGGCTTCTCGCCGCCGATGCGCATGGCGGCGCGCAGGATGCGCTGCCGCCGGTCGTGCTGCTCCGGCGAGCTGGGCTCGGCCGACAGCCTCGCCGCCGCGATCCTCGCCACGATCTCCCCCTCCGACTCGCGTCCCGACACGACCATATCTAGCCGCCCGGAACGGTCCGCCGCACGTCGATACCGCTCAGTGGGACGCGCGGGCCCGCACGGCCGCACCGCGCTTACGTTTGCCGCGCCGAGATCGCGAAGGGGACGTCACGTGGGCGAATGGACGGACGAGTACGACGTGGTGGTGGCCGGATCGGGCGCGGGCGCGCTCGCCGGGGCGCTCGCCGCCGCGGCGGGCGGGCGGCGCACGGCCGTCCTGGAGAAGACGGCGCTGCTGGGCGGGACGAGCGCCTACGCGGGCGCGTCGATCTGGCTGCCGGGCAGCCCGGTGCAGCGCCGCGCCGGGATCGACGACGACTCGACCGAGTCGGCCCGCACCTACCTGACGGCGCTGCTCGGGGACGGGCCCGCCGCGCTGCGCGAGGCGTTCCTCGAGGCCGCGCCCCGGGTCGTCGAGTTCCTGGAGAGCGACCCGGCGATCGAGTTCGAATGGCAGGCGTTCCCCGAGTACTACGACGCGCCGGGCCGCACCGCGCGGGGCCGGTCGTTCGTCCCGCTGCCCGTGCCCGCCGAACGGCTCGGCGACCTCGCGGCGCTCGTCCGTCCGCCCGTCGACCGGGACCGCGCCGGGCTGCCGCACGACCCGTCGGCCCCGCTGGTGCAGGGCCGGGCGCTGATCGGGCGGCTGCTGCTGGCGTTCACGAACACCGGGCGCGGCGACGTCCGCACCCGGACGGCGCTGACCTCGCTGGTCGTCGAGGACGGGCGGGTCGTCGGTGTCGAGGCCGACACGCCGGACGGGCCGGTGCGGCTGCGGGCCCGGCACGGGGTGCTGCTCGCGGCCGGCGGGTTCGAGTCGTCCGCCGAGCTGCGGGCCGAGCGGAAGGTGGCCGGGTCGGCGGAGTGGACGATGGCGCCGGACGGCGCGAACACCGGCGACGCGATCGCGGCGGCCGTCGCCGCCGGGGCCGCCACCGGCGACCTGGACGAGGCGTGGTTCTGCCCCGGCCTCGTCGACCCGGACGGCCGCGCCGCGTTCACCCTCGGGTTCCGCGGCGGCCTCATCGTCGACGGGACGGGCCGGCGGTTCGCCAACGAGTCGCTCCCCTACGACCGGATGGGCCGCGAGATGGCCGCCGCGCAGGGCCCCCTGCACCTGGTCTTCGACGCGAAGTCGACGGGGGCGCCGGCCATCACGATCCCCGCCGCCGACCCCGACGCCCACCTGGCCGCCGGGACCTGGGTGCGGGCCGACACGCTGGACGAGCTCGCCGCGAAGATCGGCGTGCCCGGCCCGGCCCTCGCCGCGACCGTCGACCGGTTCAACGGCTTCGCCGCCGCGGGCGTCGACGCGGACTTCCACCGGGGCGAGGACCCCTACGACCGGTACTTCACCGGCGGCGGGCACGGCCTCGTCGCCGTCGACCGGGGCCCCTTCTACGCGGCCCGGATGGTGGTCGGCGACCTCGGCACCAAGGGCGGCCTCCGCATCGACCCCGACGCCCGCGTGCTCGACGCGTCGGACCGTCCGATCCCCGGCCTGTACGCGGCGGGCAACACCACCGCCTCCTTCACCGGCCCGGTCTACCCGGGCCCGGGCGTCCCGATCGGGACCGGGATGGCGTTCGCGTACCGGGCCGTGCAGCACATGGCATCCGAGGAGAAGTGAACATGGCATCGATCAGGACGCGGGCCGCCGGGCTCGCCGCCGCCGCGGCGTGCGCCGCGACGCTCGGCGCCGCCGTGCCCGCGCAGGCGGACGTCCCGCCCGGCCACCGCGGGCGCCTCCTGGCCGCGGGCCCGGTCACGGGCACCGCGGCACTGCCGAGCGCCGCCGCCAACCGGACGGTCACGTACACGTCGGAGGGCGCGAACGGCCGGCCGATCACCGTGACCGGCACCGTGGCGATCCCGGCGGGGACGCCGCCGCGCGGCGGCTGGCCCGTGCTGAGCTGGGCGCACGGCACGACCGGCACCGCCGACGTGTGCGCCCCCTCCGCCGACACCGCGGACGGCCCCGCGCACGACTACCTCGCGTTCACCGAGCGGTACCTCGACCGGTGGGTCGCGCAGGGGTACGCGGTCGTGCAGACCGACTACGAGGGCCTCGGCACCCCCGGCGGGCACCCGTACATGCACGGCCGCAGCGAAGCGAACGCCGTCGTCGACATCGTCCGCGCCGCCCGCGGCCTCGACCGCCGCATCGGCCGGAACTGGTACGTCGCCGGGCACAGCCAGGGCGGGCACGCGGCGCTGTTCACGGCCGCCGCGCGGCAGACGCCCCGCGACGTGCGCCTGCAGGGGGCGCTCGCGCTCGCGCCCGGCTCGCAGACCAGCGCGACCCCCGAATACGTGCGGTCCGGGCTCCCGGGCGCGCAGGCGGCGATGCCGTTCCTGTTCGTCCTGCTCACCGGCGCCGAGGCCGCCGACCCGGCGATCGTCCCGGACGACCTGCTGACCGACGAGGCCCTCCCGATGCTCGACGCCGCCCGGACGTCCACGTGCACCTACGGGCTCCGGAAGATGGCCGAGGGCTTCGACCCCACGAAGGTCTTCAAGCCCGACGCCGATCTGGGCCCGCTCGTCGCGTACCTGCGCTCGCAGGAGCCCACGGGCCTCGACCTGCGCGTGCCGACGCTCGTCCAGCAGGGCACCGCCGACACGCTGGTCTCCCCGGACGCGACGAAGCTGCTGCTCGGCGACCTCTGCGAGCGCCACGACACGATCGCCTACCGCGAGTACGAGGGCGCCGACCACCGCGCGCTGCTCGACGCGTCGTTCACCGACGGCCTGCGGTACGTCGAGCGCCTGCGCGACGGCGAGACCCCGCCGTCCGGCTGCTGACCGTCCCCGGGCCCGCGGCCGGCACCGCGGGCCCGGCGGTTCACAGGAAGCGGCGGATCGGAACGATCGACGCCTCCTTCACCCGGTGCAGGGCGCCCCGCCGCCGCCAGCGCACCGGGTCGATCGGGTCGCTGACCGCCAGGTCCCGGGTGAAGTGGTCGTCCAGCCGCGCGGTCACCTCCGGGTCGATGACCGCGAGCATGATCTCCTCGTCGTGGTCGAGGGACCGCCGGTTGAAGTTCGTGGAGCCGATCAGCGATGCCACGCCGTCCATCGTGATGATCTTCGTGTGCAGCATGGACGGCCGGTACTGCGCGATCCGCACCCCGGCGTCCAGCAGCTCGTCGTAGTGCCGCTGCCCCGCGAGCCTGCTGACCCGCTTGTCGGCGTGCTCCCCCGGCAGCAGGATCTCCACCGCCACGCCGCGGCGCGCCGTGCGGCACAGCAGGTCGGTGAAGTAGGCGTCCGGCGCGAAGTAGGCCGTCGCCAGCCGCAGGCGGTGCCGCGCCGACTCCAGCACCACCCGGATGAGGGTCTGCATGTCCTGCCACCCCATGCTGGCCGACCCCCGCACCACCTGGACGACCGCGTCGCCGGCCGCGTCGTGCGGGCGGAACCGGTCGCGCTCGTCGAACAGGTCGTCGTGGCACTCGGCCCAGTTCTGCGCGAATCCCGCGGCGATGCCGTCCACGGCGGGCCCGCGCACCCGCACGTGGGTGTCGCGCCACTCGCCGCTGTTGCGGGCGTCGCCCTTCCACTCGTCGGCGATGCCCACCCCGCCGGTGAACGCCGTGTGCTCGTCCACGATCAGGACCTTGCGGTGGCACCGGTGGTTCTGCTTGAACGGCGACAGGTACGGCGGCCTCCGGAACCACGCGACCGTGACGCCCGCCGCGTCCATGGCGTCCAGCAGCTCCTTCTCGATCGGGTGGCTGCCGAAGCCGTCCAGCAGGAGCCGCACCCGGACGCCGGCGCGGGCGCGGTCCGCCAGCGCGCGGGCGAACCGGCGCGCGATGTCGCCCCGCCAGTACACGTACGTCATCATGTCGACGGTGTGCTCGGCGGACGCGATGGCGTCCAGCATCGCCGGGAAGATCTCGTCGCCGTTGCGCAGCGGCTCCACCGCGTTGCCCTCGGTCGCGGCGACCCCGAGCAGCCGCTCCAGCCGCCGCCGCAGCCGCACCGCCTCGCCGCCCGGCTCCCCGGCGCCGTCCCGCGCGCCCTGGTCGTGGGTGATCGTCATGCGCCCTCCCGCGTCATCGGTCGACGGTCAGAACGGCGAACGGAACCGGGCGCGGCGCCCCGCGGACCCGCTGCGCCCGACGGCCCGCGACGACGACCGGAACGGCTTGCTCAGCAGGCGCCCGAGCGGCCCCGGCGCCGAGGATCCCGCCCGCGATCCGAACCCCAGCGCCCGCTGGGTCCCCCGCTGCGGATGCCGCGAAAGCCGCGGCAGCAGGAACGCCAGCACCAGCAGTACCGCGCAAACGCCCACGATGGCGACGACCGCCATGTTCTCGCCCCTTCCAGAGTGTCCTTCAACGTCTGGCGACGCTTTACCCCGGACAAACAAAGACATTCCGCCACCTTGACCACACCCCCGTCACCCGGCGAGGCGGCCCAGGAACCCGCCGACCGCGGCGGCCACCTCGGCCGGCGCCTCCTCGGCCATGTGATGGCCCGAATCGATGGGCCCGCCGCGGACGTCCTCCGCCCACGCGCGCCAGATCTTCACCGGATCGCCGTACAGATCCTCGAGGTCGTCCCGACGCGACCACAGCACGAGCGTCGGGCACCGAACGCGCCGACCGGCGGCGCGGTCGGCCTCGTCGTGCCGACGGTCGATGCCCAGGCCCGCCCGGTAGTCCTCGAGCATTCCGTGCACGGTCGCCGGGTCGTGGATCGCGGCCCGGAAGTCGTCCCATGCCTCGGGGGCCATGTGCTCGCCGGTCGTGGCGTACCAGGCGTCGGGATCCGCGTTGATGATCCGCTCGGCGGGCTTGGCGGTCTGGCCGAAGAACCACCAGTGCCACCAGGCCTCGGCGAAGCGGGCGTCGCAGCGCTCCAGGTGCTCGACGACCGGCAGCCCGTCCATCGCCACCAGCGCGGTGACCGCACCGGGATGGTCCATCGCGGTGCGGAACGCCACCAGCGCGCCGCGGTCGTGACCGGCCACCGCGAAGGTGTCGTGCCCGAGTACGCGCATCAGCGCGACGACGTCCCCGGCCATCGCGCGCTTGGAGTAGGGCGCGTGCTCGGCGTCGGTCGGCGGCTTGCCCGATCTCCCGTACCCGCGCAGGTCCGGGCACACGACGCTGAAGCGTTCGGCCAGCAGCGGCGCCGCCTTGTGCCACGTCGCGTGCGTGCGGGGATGGCCGTGCAGCAGGACGAGCGGCGGACCGGAGCCGCCGTGCCGGACCCGCAGCTCGACCTCGCCGACATCGATCCTGTCCAGGGTGAAACCTTTGAAGATCATTGACGCGCACTACCCGCCGTCCCCACCGGCAATCGTGGCGCGCGGGGACGCGCGGGCCGCGGGGACCGCGGACGGGCGGCGGTCAGACGAGGTTGTCCTCGATGGCGAGGCCGAACTCGCCCCGGCCGTACATCAACAGGGCGCGCTCGACGTCGTTGGCGACGTGGACGCTGCCCGCGTGGGCGTCGCGCCAGGCGCGTTCGATTACGTGGCCGCGGCGCAGCGAGTTGCCGCCGGCGGTCTTGAACAGGATGTCGATGGCCTCGATGGCGCGCTCGGTGCCGCGCACCTGGTCGCGGCGGGCGCGCAGGCGGAGCTCCATCGGGATCTCCTCGCCGCGCACCGCGTGGGCGTGCACGTCGCGCATGTTGCGTTCGGTCTGCAGGACGGCCGCGTCGATCTCCGAGGCGGCGCGGGCCACCGCGACCTGCGCGAACTCGTCCTCGACGAAGCGGCCGCCGCCGAGGCTCAGCCGGATCCGGTCGCGCATCTGCGCCACGTACGAGCGGTAGCAGCCCGCGGCCATCCCGATGACGCTGGACGACACCGTCGTGGTGAAGATCGTGCCGAACGGGAGCCGGAAGAGGGGGCCGGTGTTGACCTTGCGGCCGGGGGCGCGCAGGCGCGCCTGGTCGTAGTTGCGCATCGCGCGGTGCGCCGGGACGAACGCGCGCTCGACGACGATGTCGTCGCTGGCGGTGCCGCGCAGGCCCATCGAGTCCCAGACCTGGCGGATCTCGTAGTCGGCGCGGGGCAGCAGGACGGTCATGAAGTCGACGGGACGGCCCTCGGCGCCGACGACGAGCCCGCCGAGCAGCACCCAGGACGCGAACTCGCAGCCGGACGAGAACGCCCACCGGCCGGAGATCTCGAAGCCGCCCTCGACGGGGGTGAGCCGGCCGATCGGGGCGTAGGAGGAGGCGACGAGCGTGTCCGGGCCGGTGGCCCACACCTCGCGCTGCGCGGAGTCGGGGAACAGGCCGAGGTGCCACGAGTGGACGCCGAGGACGGCCGTCACCCAGCCGGTGGAGCCGCAGGCGCCGGAGATCTCCCGGACGGCGGCGTAGAACTCGACGGGGTCGCCCTCGGCGCCGCCGTACCGGGCGGGCTGCAGCAGCCGGAACATGCCCGCGTCGGTCAGCTTCCGGATGGTGTCGGCGGGGATGCGGCCCTTCTCGTCCACGGTCCGGGCCCGCTCGGCGATGCCCGGCAGCAGTCCGCGCACGGCGTCCAGGACCTCACTGCTCATCTGCCCGCTCCTGTCCTCCTCGTCCGGTTCGTGCAGGACACCACGGGGGCCGGACGGGCGCGCGGAGACGTCCCGGCCAGCGGGACCGGACCCCGGACGGCGTGACCTGCGACATAGCGTGCGAACCATCTCGTCCATAGCCGAAGGGATGATCCACCGTGACCGCTGCCGAGTCGGACGCGATCCGCCGCATCGAGGCCGAGGCGATTTCCAGCCGGTTCGCCCGAGGATGGCACTGCCTGGGCCTCGCCGAGAAGTTCAAGGACGGCAAGCCGCACACGATCAACGGGTTCGGCCAGAAGCTCGTGGTCTTCATGGGCGAGGACGGCAAGATCAACGTGCTGGACGGCTACTGCCGGCACATGGGCGGGGACCTGTCCCAGGGCACCGTCAAGGGCAACACGATCGCGTGCCCGTTCCACGACTGGCGCTGGGGCGGCGACGGCCGCTGCAAGGGCATCCCGTACTCGCGTCGGGTGCCGCTGCGCGCGCGCACGGCCGCCTGGCCGACGATGGAGCAGGACCAGCTCCTGTTCGTCTGGAACGACCCGGAGGGCAAGCAGCCCCCGGCGGACGTCACGATCCCCGTCATCGAGGGCGCCACCCGCGACGACTGGACGAACTGGCGCTGGACGGAGCAGATCGTCCACACGAACGCGCGCGAGGTCATCGACAACGTCGTCGACATGGCGCACTTCTTCTACATCCACCAGTCGTTCCCGACGTACTTCAAGAACGTCTTCGAGGGCCACACGGCCACGCAGATCATGAAGGGCGTGACCCGGGAGGACTCGCGCCGGCAGCGCGAGGGCGGCAGCGGGGGCGGCGGGCCGCGGATGCTCGGCAACACCTCGGTCGCGACGTACCACGGGCCGTCGTTCATGATCGACGAGCTGACGTACCACTACGAGGGCTACGACCTGAAGTCCATCCTGATCAACTGCCACTACCCGATCGACGAGAACTCGTTCTCGCTGCACTCGGGGATCATCGTCCAGCACAGCGACGCGCTGCCGCCCGCGGCGGCCGAGGCGACCGCGGAGAAGCTGTCGGCGTTCATCCTGACGGGCTTCCAGCAGGACGTCGAGATCTGGAAGAACAAGACCCGCATCGACAACCCGCTGCTGTGCGAGGAGGACGGCCCGGTCTACCAGCTCCGCCGCTGGTACGAGCAGTTCTACGTGGACGTCGCCGACGTCGCGCCGGAGATGACCGACCGGTTCGAGTACGAGATCGACACCACCCGTCCGGTCGAGTCGTGGAAGAAGGAGGTCGAGGAGAACCTCGCCCGCCTGGACGCGGCGGAGGCCACGGCGTGACGGTGCGGTCCGACGAGCGGCTGGACGGGGCGCCGATGCGTCCCGTCCGCTGCCGCCGCTGCGCCGGGGAGGTGCTGGCCCGCAAGTCCAGCTGGGAGCAGACCAGCATCCAGTGGACGGCGGAGGCGCGGGCCGCGTGCACGGGCCTGGACGAGGACGAGCACGGGACGTGCCCGGCGCTGCGTTCGGCCATCCAGGAGGCGGCGCTCACCGGCGGCATCGAGGTCCTCGATGACTGACCCGGCCCGCGGCCGGTTGGACGGGCGGGTCGCGGTGGTGACGGGCGCGGGCGACGGCATCGGCCGGGGCGTCGCGCGCCGGTTCGCCGCCGAGGGCGCGCGCGTCGTCGTCGCCGAGCTGGACGCGGACGCCGGTGCGCGCGTCGCCGCCGAGCTGGCGGACGAGTTCGGCGCGCAGGCCCGGTTCGTCCACACCGACGTGACGGTGCGGGCGCAGGTCGAGGCGATGGTCGCGGCGGCCGTCGACACGTGGGGCTCGCTGGACGTCCTGGTGAACAACGCGTGGGGCGCGGGCACCGTCGGGCGCGTCGAGCACAAGACGGACGAGCAGCTCGCGCGGGGTTTCGCGATGGGCTACTACGGGCCGCTGTGGGCGATGCAGGCCGCGTTCCCGCACATGAGGGCGCGCGGCTGGGGCCGCGTCATCAACATGTGCTCGCTCAACGGCGTCAACGCGCACATGGGCACGCTGGAGTACAACTCCGCGAAGGAGGCGCTCCGGACGCTGACCCGGACCGCGGCGCGCGAGTGGGCGCCGACGGGCGTCGTCGTCAACGCGATCTGCCCGGGCGCCAAGAGCGCCGCGTTCCGCCGGATGTCGGCCGAGCACCCGGAGATCGAGGCCGCGGCCGACGCCGCCAACCCGATGGGCCGGCTCGGCGACCCGGAGGACGACATCGCGCCGGTCGCGCTGTTCCTCGCGAGCGAGGACGCCCGCTACCTGACCGGCAACACGCTGTTCGCGGACGGCGGTTCGCACATCAACGGGGTCGCCTGGACCCCCGATCTGGACGGAGAAGGATGATCGAGAAGTACGGGCCGTGGGCCGTCGTCGCGGGCGGTTCGGAGGGGGTCGGTTCCGCGTTCGCGCACCGGCTGGCCGACGCGGGGATCAACCTCGTGCTCATCGCCCGCAAGCCCGGCCCGCTCGCCGAGACCGCCGCGTCCGTCCGGGCGAAGGGCGTGGAGGTCCGGACGCTGGAGCTCGACCTCGTCGCCCCGGAGCCGCTGAAGGCGATCCGGGAGGTCACCGACGACATCGAGGTCGGGCTGCTGATCTTCAACGCGGGCGCGAACAGCTACGGGCACGAGTTCGTCACCGGCGACCTCGACCGCTTCCAGGGCGTCATCGACCTCAACATCACCGCGCAGCTCGCGCTGACCCGCCACTTCGCCGCGCCGATGAAGGAGCGCGGGCGCGGCGGCATCCTGCTCGTGGGGTCGCTCGCCGGGTACATGGGGCAGGCGCAGATCAGCGTGTACTCGGCGGTCAAGGCGTTCGGGCGGGTGTTCGCCGAGGGCCTGTGGCTGGAGCTCCGCGAGCACGGCGTGGACGTCCTGGAGCTGGTGCTCGGCGTCACCCGCACGCCCGCGATGGAGCGCGCGGGCCTCAACATGGACATCCCGGGCCTGAACGTCGCCGATCCGGACGACGTCGCCCGCGAGGGCCTCGAGCACCTCGCCGACGGGCCGGTCTGGGTCGCGGGCGGCAACTACGAGGCCGCGCAGAAGCGCAGCGGGTTCCCGCGCTCGGCGAAGGTCGCGGGCGCGCACGAGGCGATGAAGCGGATGCTCCCGAAGGAGTCCGGGAAGTAGCCCGAGGGCCGCGGGCCGGCGACCGGGGCGCCCAGCACGACGCTTACTGACCGCAATTGGTTGACCACGTTATGTGTTGACTTTGAGGGCGCCGCGGGGTGTGATTCATGGTGATCATCTATTCAATTCCGGAGGTGTCACCATGCGTTTTCGCCTGCCCGCAGTCCTTTCCGCCGCCCTTTCGGTCGGTCTCGGCGGCGCCGCGCTCGTCCTGACGGGCCCCGCCGCGTCCGCCGAGCCGTACCCGCCCGGCGAGTACCGGATCAGAACCGACCACGGCGACCGCTGCCTGAACGGCCCCGCCGCGCCCGGCGCGCGCGGCACGGTCGGGGCGTGCGGCACCGTCTGGCGCTTCGAGCTCATGTCGGACGGCATCCAGGTCTTCCGCGCCACGCCGGGCGACGCCGCCACGGACGACTGCTTGGGCGTCGACCCGCGCCCCGGGTGGCCGCGCAACGTCGCGTGGCGCTCCTGCGCCGAGGAGCCGACGCTCTGGTACGCGACGCACGCGGGCGGCGGCCGCTATGTCATCTCGCTCGCGAGCGACGGGCAGCTCCTCACCTGGAACGAGGGCGAGGAGCACGCCTTCCTGGTGCCCGAGCGGCCCGACCACGACCACCAGCTCTGGACGTTCGAGCCCGCCGGGCACTGACGGACACTGCGAGCGGGCGGGCGCGCGGCGGGCGTCCGGCCCGCCACCCGGCCGGTCACCCGGCCGGGGACGCCTCCAGCCGGACGAACGCGCCCGACCGGCGCACGTAGACCGGGTCGCCGGTGTTCCAGGCCGCGTCCCGCAGCGGCCGCTTGACGACCTTGTTCGTCGGGGTGCGGGGCAGCTCCGCCATCACGCGCACGTACCTGGGCGCCTGCTTGGTGCCGAGGTCGGGCTGTCCCGCAAGGAACGCGGCGAACGCGGCCGGGTCGAACCGGCGGCCGGGCGCGAGCGTCACCGCCGCCATCACCTGGTCGCCGACCCGCTCGTCCGGGACCGCGTACACGGCGACGTCGGCGAACGCGTCGAACCGCGCGAGCAGCCGCTCCAGCGGCGCGGCGGCGAAGTTCTCGCCGTCCACGCGGAGCCAGTCGTCGCCGCGCCCGGCGAAGTACCAGTAGCCGTCGGCGTCGCGGTAGGCGAGGTCGCCCGACCACACCCAGCCGTTCCGGACGCGCTTCGCCGTGGCCTCAGGGTTCCGGTAGTAGCCCTCGAACTTCGCGGCGCCCCGAGTGTCGACGATCTCGCCGACGGCGTCGTCCGGGTTCGTCATCCGGCCGTGCTCGTCGAACTCGGCGGGCGGGCACTCGCGCAGCGTCTCCGGGTCGGCGACGATCACGCCGTCCTCGGCGACGCCGAGCGATCCGGGCGGCGTCCCGGGGACGCGGCCGATGCGGATCTCGCCCTCGCTCGACCCGTAGGAGTCGATGACCGTGCATCCGAACCGCGCGGCGAACGCCTCGATGTCGTGCTGCGCCGCCTCGTTCCCGAACGCGATGCGCAGCGGGTTGTCCGCGTCGTCCGGCTTCTCCGGGGTCGCGAGGATGTAGTTGAGCGGCTTGCCGACGTAGTTGAAGAACGTGACGCCGTACCGGCGGACGTCCGGGAGGAACCCCGACGCGGAGAAGCGGCGCCGCAGCACCAGCCGCCCGCCGGTGGCGACGGCCGGGGCGATGCCCGCCATCAGCGCGTTCGAGTGGAACATCGGCATCGCGACGTAGAAGACGTCGTCGCGCCCGAGGTTCCGGCGGGCGGCCTGCTGGACGGCGATGCGCCCGAGCCGCCGCTGGCTGCAGAGCACGGCCTTCGGCGCGGACGTCGTCCCGGACGTGAAGATCAGGCAGAACACGGTCGCCGGGTCGTCGCCCGGGACGCCGCCGAGCGGCGCCGTGCGGGCGAGCCGGTCGGCGTACCCGCCGCCGTCGACGACCAGGACGGGCACGCCCGTCCCGCCGCGCTCGCCCGTCCCGCCGCGCTCGCCCGTCCCGCCGCGCTCGCCCGTCCCGCCGCGCTCGCCGGCCGGCCCGTCGAGCAGCCCGTCGAGCAGTGACGCGCGCGCCGTCTCGGTGACGACCGCGCCGCAGTCGGTGTGCGCGATGTCGCGGGCCAGCTCGGCGCCCCGCCGCGTCGGGTTCAGCTCCACCACCGGCACCCCGGCGAGCGCCGCGCCCAGCAGCCAGAACAGGTGCTCGGGCCCGTTCTCCAGGAACAGCCCGACATGCCACGGGTCCGGCCCCGTCCCCGCCAGGTCGCGGACGAGCCCCGCGCGCAGCCGCGCCTCCGCGACGACCTCGCGCCACGTCCACGACCGGTCCTCGAACGACAGGCCCGTCCGGTCGTCCTCGCCGCGCGCCGCGACCAGCCCGGCGAACGTCGGGTCGTCGGCGGGACGGTCGTCGCCCAGCACCCTGCCCTCGGTCATGCTCCTCCTCCCCGCCCGGCGGCGCCGGCCGTCTACGCAGGGTCCGGCAGGACGCCCGGAGGCGGCGCAGGCCGATCCCGCTGAGCGGGACTCGCGCCGCCGGCCGCGGCCCGTGCTGTTTATCTCGGTCGCACTTGCGAAGGCGTTTCGGTCCCGCGAAAAAGCGGCGGCCGGACGGCGGCCCGGGGAGGGATGTGCGCACACCCGCGAGCAGACGGTTCCGGCACGCGGCCGCGGTCCTCGCCGTCGCGACGGCGGCGACCGCGTGCGCCTGGCAGTCCGGCGGCGGCGCGCCCCGCGAGGAGGCGAAGCCCGCCGAGTACCGGGTCGGGATGATCGGGACGGACCGCGGCGGAACCCCCGTGGACGGCGGCACCCTCACGTTCGCCGCCTACGCCGAGGCCGGGCTCCTCGACCCCGCCGAGACGATCGTCGCCGGGTCCACCGGCGGGGTCGAGATGGCCGCGATTTACGACGTCCTGATGCGCTGGGACCCCGCGAGCGGCGAGGTCGTCCCGCAGCTCGCGGCGGGCCTCGAGTCCGCCGCGGACGACACGACCTGGACGCTGCGGCTCCGCGACGGCGTCACGTTCGGCGACGGCACCGCGCTCGACGCGGCCGCCGTGAAGTGGAGCATCGAACGGTACGTGCGCAAGGGCGCCGACGAGGCCGCGTTGTGGAAGGCGAACGTTCAAGCCGTAAAGACGCCGGACGAGCGCACCGTGGTGTTCGAGCTCGCGCACCCCTGGCCGACCTTCCCGTTCATGCTGACGAGCGGGCCCGGGATGATCGTCGCGAAGTCGTCCGACGGCGGCGCGAAGTTCCGGCCGGTCGGCGCGGGCCCCTTCGAGTTCGAGCGGTACGCCCCGGACGAGGAGATGGTCCTCAAGGCCCGGGACGACTACTGGGACGGGCGCCCGCACCTCGACCGCGTCCGGCTCGTCTACGTCGACGACCCCGACGCCGCCCTCGCCACCCTCGACAGCGGACGCATCCAGGCCGCGTTCCTCCGCGACCCCGTCATCGTCCGGGACGCGCTCGAGGCCGGCCACTCCGGGTTCCTCAACATGGTCGCGCTCGGCAACGTCGCCGTCATCAACGCCACCCCCGGCCACCCCGGCGCCGACCCGCGCGTCCGCCGGGCCATGCACCTCGCGCTCCAGCCCGAGGTGATCTACCGGCGCGCCTACCCGGGGACGGGCCTCGCGAGCAACGCGCTGTTCCCCGGGTTCTCCCGCTGGCACACCGGCGTCGAGCCGCTCCCCTACGACCCGGACCGGGCGCGCGAGCTGCTCGCGGCGGCGAAGGCCGACGGCTACGACGGCAAGGTCACCTGGCTGGACGCGCAGGACCCCGCGTCCCGCACCACCGCCCTCGCCGCGAAGGCGATGCTGGAGAGCGTCGGCTTCGACGTCGAACTCGACCTCGTCCGGTCCATCGCCGACCAGATCACCAAGGTGTCGGTGAAGAAGACCTACGACGTCTCCGGCTGGGGAATCAGCTGGCGCGAGGCGGGCCCGTTCGCGCGGATGTACGCGACCCTGCACGCCGAGGGCAACCTCACCGTCGGCATGGCGACGACCCCGGAGATGTCCGCGCTCATCGAGGACCTGCGCGGCGCCGACGGCGAGGAGGCGCAGCGCGCCGTGATGGGCCGCATCCAGGAGCAGTGGAACCGGGACGTCCCCGCGCTCGTGTTCGGGCCGCAGCCCGAACTGATCGCGTGGCCCGACCGCGTGCGCGGCGTCACCGGAACCGTCAACAGCATGGTCCTGCTGGACGACGCGTGGCTCGCGCGGGACTGAACCGGAGGTGTCGAGGGTGTCGAGGGTGAACGTCCGCGACGCGGTGCGGCGGCTGGTCGAGCTCGTCCTCGTCCTGCTCGTCGTCAGCACGGGCGCGTTCGCGCTCGTCGACCTGATGCCCGGCGACCCCGCCGTGGCCGTCCTCGGCGAGGGCCACACGCCCGCCGAATACCAGGCGCAGCGGGAGGAGATGGGGCTGACCGACCCGCTGCCCGTCCGGTACGCGCGCTGGGTCGGGGACGCCGTCACCGGCGACCTCGGCACCTCGTTCGTCCCGCCCTACGACGACGTCGCCGGACGGATCGGCGCCGCCCTCCCGGTCAGCCTCGAACTCGCCGTCCTCGCGCTGCTCATCGCGCTGGCCGTCGCCGTCCCGCTCGCCATGTGGTCGGCGTACCGCGCGGGCGGACGGGTCGACCGGCTCGTCGGCGCGGGTACCTTCGCGATTCTGTCGGTGCCGAGCTTCCTCGCCGGGATGCTGCTCATCGCGCTGTTCGCCGAACGGCTCGGCTGGTTCCCCCGGCTGGAGTGGGCGCGGCTGTCCGACGGGCTCGGCGACAACCTCTACCACGCGTTCCTGCCCGCGCTGACGATCGCGCTCGTCGAGGTCGCCACGTTCACGCGGGTCCTGCGCGGCGACCTCATCGCCACCCTGCGGGAGGACTTCATCCTCGCGTCCCGCGCCAAGGGCATGCCGCCCGTCCACGTGCTGCTGCGGGACGCGCTGCGCCCGTCGTCGTTCTCCCTCGTCACGCTGCTCGGCGTCAGCCTCGGCAGGCTCGTCGGCAGCACCGTGATCGTCGAGCACCTGTTCGCGCTGCCCGGGATGGGCACGCTGATCATCGGCGCGGCCGACGCCGGGGACGTCCCCACGGTGCAGGGCGCGGTGCTGGTCATCGCCCTCCTCTACGTGCTGGTGAACGCGCTGATCGACGCGTCCTACGCACTCCTCGACCCACGAATCAGGCGGGCCCATGTCTGACGCCCCGAAGTCCCCCCGGTCCGGTTCCCTGCTGCTCGGCGCCGCGCTCGCCGTCCCCGGCCTCATCGTGCTGGGCGCGTCGGTCACCGTGCTCGCGGGCACCGGATGGCCGCAGCTCGGCGCCGTCCTCGCCGGCCTCGCCGCGGCGTACGCCGGCCTCGACCGCGCCGGCCGCGCCCTCTTCGGCCCCGGCTTCGACCTGCTGTTCTGGCTGTGCACCGCCTGGCTGGCCGTCCTGGTGACGGCCGCGGTCCTCGCGCCGCTGCTGCCGCTCGGCGAGCACCGCGACATCGTCGCGACCCTCGACTCCCCCGGCATGGCCGTCCCCGACCTGTCCACCGCGCACCCGCTCGGCACGAACAACTTCGGGCTCGACCTGCTCGCCCGCCTGGTCCACGGGGCCCGCTCGTCGCTCGTGGTCGCGCTCGGCGCCGTCCTCATCGGGACGGTCGTCGGCGGGGCCGTCGGGATCGCCGCGGGCTACCTGCGGCGCGCCGACCCGCCCGTCGGCGTCCTCACGAACTCCCTGCTGGCCGTGCCGCCGCTGATCCTGCTGATCGCGCTCGGCACCGTCCTCGAACCGACCCTGCCCAACATCGCGATGGCCCTCTCGCTGCTCGCCGTCCCCGGCATGATCCGGATGGCGCGGGCGAACACCATCGCGTTCGCGCAGCGCGAGTTCGTCCTCGCCGCCGAACTGCTCGGCGCGTCCCGGTGGCGGGTCGCGACCCGCGAGCTGCTGCCGAACGTCGTCCCGCCGCTGCTGTCCTACGGCATGGTCATGGTGTCGGTGCTGATCGTCGCGGAGGCGTCGCTGAGCTTCCTCGGGCTCGGCGTCCAGCCGCCCGACCCGTCCTGGGGCAACATGATCGCCGAAGGGGAGCAGAACAACGCGTTCACCGACCATCCGCACATCGTGCTCGTTCCCGGCGTCACCCTCTTCCTGACCGTCTTCGCGTTCAACCTCGTCGGCGAGAAGGCCCGCAAGCGGTGGGACCCCCGGCAGGCGAAGCTCTAGGAGCCACGATGACCCCCCTCCTCACGGTCGAGGACCTGCACACCGAGATCGCCACCCCGCGCGGCCCGCTGCAAGCCGTCGACGGCGTCTCCTTCACCGTCCGCGCCGGCGAGATGTTCGGCGTCGTCGGCGAGTCCGGCTCGGGCAAGTCGGTGCTCGGCCGCACCGTGATGGGCCTCTACACCACCGGCCCGGACATGACCGTGTCCGGACGCGTCGTGCTGGACGGCACGGACGTGCACGCGCTCGCGCCCGCCGAACGCCGCGCGCTGTGGGGCGCCCGCGTCGGCATGGTGTTCCAGGACCCCGGCACCGCCCTCAACCCGGTCAAGAAGGTCGGCCGGCACCTCACCGAGAGCCTGCGCCGCCACGGCCGCTCCCACGCCGGCGCGCGCGCCCGCGCCGAGGAGCTGCTGCGCCTCGTCGGCATCCCCGAACCGCGCCGCCGCCTCGACCAGTACCCGCACGAACTGTCCGGCGGCATGCGGCAGCGCGTCGTCATCGCGATGGCCCTCGCCGGGGAACCCGACCTGCTCATCGCCGACGAGCCCACCACCGCGCTCGACGTCACCGTGCAGAAGCAGATCCTCGACCTGCTCGGCCGCCTGCAGTCCGAACTCGGCACCGCGATCGTCCTCATCAGCCACAACCTCGCCGTCGTCGCGGGCCGCGCCGACCGCGTCGCCGTCATGTACGCGGGCCGCCTCGCCGAACTCGCGCCCGCCCGCACCCTGTTCGACGACCCCCGCCACCCCTACACCGAGGCCCTCCTCGCCTCGATCCCGCACCTGGACGACCCGCCCCACACGATCCTGCGGGCGATCGACGGCGCACCGCCGAACATGGCCGCGCCGCCGCCCGGCTGCCGCTTCGCGCCCCGCTGCGCGCACGCCACCGACCTGTGCCGCACGGACGCGCCGCCGCTCGTCCCGTCCGGCGACCGCGCGTTCGCCTGCCACCATCCCCGAGGAGGCGCCTGATGGCCGGAACCGGAACCGCGCACCTGCGCCCCGACGCCGACCCCGTCCTCACCGTCCGCGACCTCACCGTCGAGTTCCCCGCCGGGCGCGGCACCGTGCACGCCGTCTCCGGCGTCAGCTTCGACCTCCTCGACGGCGAGACCCTCGGCATCCTCGGCGAGTCCGGCTGCGGCAAGTCCAGCACCGGACGCGCCGTCCTGCAGGCGCCCCCGCCCTCCTCGGGCTCGGTCCTCCTCGGCGACACCGAACTCACCGGACTGCCCCGCGCGCGCCTCCGCGAACAGCGCGCGCGCCTGCAGATGATCCTGCAGAACCCGGTCGCCGCGCTGAACCCGCGCCGCCGCGTCCGCGACCTCGTCGCCGAGGGCCCGACGATCCGCGGGAAGCGCCCGTCCGCCGAACGCGTCGACGAGGTCCTGCGGTCCGTCGGGCTCGACCCCGCGACCGTCCGGGACCGGCGGCCGCACGAACTGTCGGGCGGCCAGTGCCAGCGCGTCTGCATCGCCCGCGCGCTCATGACGGACCCGGACGTCCTCATCTGCGACGAGCCCGTCTCCTCCCTCGACGTCTCCGTGCAGGCGCAGATCCTGAACCTGCTCGAACGCACCCGGACCGAACGCCGGCTGAGCATGATCTTCATCGCGCACGATCTGGCGGTGGTCAAGAACATCAGCGACCGCGTTCTCGTGATGTACCTCGGGAAGGTCTGCGAGGTCGTCCCGTCGTCCGCGCTCGCCACCGAGTCGCTGCACCCGTACACGCGGCTGCTCCTCGCGTCCGTCCCCGAGGCGTCCGAACCGGCGACCGGCGCCGCGAGCACCGACCCCCCGTCGCCCCTCGACCCGCCGAGCGGCTGCCGCTTCCGCACCCGCTGCCCCCTGGCCACCGACCGCTGCGCCGCCGAGGAACCCGAACTCCGCGAGCACGCCGACGGCCACCACATCGCCTGCCACCACGCGTGACTCAGCCCCAGTAGGACCCCACCCGGTGGAACCGGTCGATGGACTCTTCGGGGACCGCCCGCCGCATGGTCCCGCCCGCGCGCAGACCTGCCGCAGCTGCGCGGCGGACAGCCGCCGATGGTCGAGCAGCCGCACCAGCACCGTGCCGAACGGTGGCATGGGCGTGAAGGTGCGTGGCAGGCGAAGAGACCAGGGACAACACCGGCCAGGTGTATCGAAAGGTGCGCCGGAATGGTCCTGCGGAGGGATTTCGGCGGCCCGACGGCTTTCTAAGGTCGTCATCACCTCGCCGCGACGCGTCCGGTCGGCTTCCACCGAGGACGCGGCCCACCACGGCCGTGTCAGTCGACACCACAACCGGTCGCGACCCGCACGGCAGGCATCAACCGCTTCTGACGGACGACCGGAAGGAAGGGCATGCGCGGATCCATGCGGAGCAGGCTCGCGATCACCTTGGCCGCGGGGCTCACGGCCGTCCCGCTCGCGGCAGGCGGGGCGGGCGTCGGAACGGCGCGTGCGGCCGCCCATGACCGGACCGCGTCGCGGCATTCGCCGAACGCCTCCACCGGCGAGGTGGTGAAGGCCATCGACGCGCACGCGCAGCCGCTGCGTTCCACCGAGCCCGGCGGCGACCGGAGCGACCTCGACGCCCTGGGCCGCATGCTGGACGGCGCCCACGTGGTCGGCCTGGGCGAGGCCACCCACAACTCGCGGGAGTTCTTCACGATGAAGCACCGCGTCTTCCGGTACCTGGTCGAAACCAAGGGTTTCCGGGCGTTCAGCCAGGAAGTGCACGTGGCGGCGGGCCTGCGCATCGACGACTACGTGGTGAACGGCACCGGCGACATCGGGCAGATCATGCGGGAAGAATTCCAGGGCGCCACCCGCCTGTGGAACACCCGCGAGTATCTCGACCTCTTCCAGTGGATGCGCGCTTACAACGCCCGCCACGGCGCCAAGCTCCGGTACGTCGGGAACGACATCGACTACCCCGGCCCCGAACTCTTCGAGCGGGTCGAGACGTACGTCGCCGCGCACCACCCCGGCCTGTTGCCGACCGTTCGGGACCTCTACCGTGACCTGCGCCCCGGTGCCGGCATGGACGCCTGGTCGCGCGACTATCCGGCCAGGCCCCTGACCGAGCGGAAGGCGGCCCTGGCCGACGCGAACCGGGTCGGCGAACTGCTGCGCGACCACGGCGCGGACGCCACCGTCCGCCGGTACGCCACGTTCATCGCGCAGGTCGCCGAGATGTACGCCTACGACCTGACCGACCCGGCCGAACTGCTGCGAGCCGTCCAGCACCGGGAGAAGGCCATGGCCGACAACACCATCTGGTGGAGCCGCCGCACGGGCAGGACCCTCCTCTCGGCGCACAACGGCCACGTCGCCTACGGCAACTCGCGTCCCGAACACCCGCACCGGATCCAAGGGGACCTGATCCGGGAGCAGATCGGACGCCGCTACGTGAGCATCGGCTTCTCCTTCGACCACGGGTCCTTCAACGCCTTCGACCCCGACGGCGTGCTCCGGCCCTTCACGATCGGCCCGGCCGCCGAAGGCGGCAACGAACACACCCTCGGCCGGGCCCGGTACCGGGACTACATGCTCGACATGCGGACGGTCCCCGAGCCCGCCCGCGGTTGGTTGCACCGGGCCCGTCCCACGCGCGACATCGGCGCCGACTACCCGACGGAACCCCGCCCGGTCGCCCTGGCCGCCTTCTACGACGTCCTCATCCACCTCGACCGGATTCGAGCCGCCACCCTCCGCTGACCCTCGCCTCCCCGCACCCGCGCTCCGTGCAGATCGAGGACGCTCGACCTGTTCCCGAACCGAGGGCGTCGGAGACCAGGGGGCGCCGGACACGGGGGCCGCCGGAGACGGGGAACGCCGCGCGGACCTGCGGGCCGTCGACCGGCGCCCGTCCCGCCCGAACCGCTCGGCGCCCCGCACCCCGAGGGTGCGGGGCGCCGGGACCTGGGGCGGGCAGCGGAGAA